>JAKFXR010000120.1 GCA_021731285.1 Polaromonas sp.
CATGCACCACCAGGGCGCTATCGACATGGCGGAGGCTCAACTGCGCAGCGGCAAAGATCCTGAAATGCTCAAAATGGCCAAGAAAATCATTGCCGACCAGAAAAAAGAAATCGCCCAGTTTGACAAATACCTGGCAAAGCATCCGCACGACAGCGCCAAAAAGTAAGAGTCCGGCCAGAAAGTCTGAGTTGGTGTCAGTCGCTGCGGCGAGTCTTGACGCTGACTGGGACTTTTTGCGCTTGACCCAACTGCTCAAGGATTGGGCAGTCTGGCCGGTGATCGCCATGGCAGCAATGAATCAAGGTCTCCAAGGCTCGTTTCATCGCTTCCATCTCTGACATCTTCTCGTTGAGATCAGCTACATGCTTGAGCGCGATCTTCCGAACATCACTGCTTGAACGTCGCCGGTTTTGCCAAAGTTTGAGAAGCTCAGCAATCTCTGCCATGCTAAAGCCCAAGTCCCGGGAGCGCTTGATAAAGCGAAGGGTGTGTACCTCTTTGTCGGTGTACTGGCGGTAACCAGAGTCCGTTCGATCCACGCTGGGCAGTAGGCCCAGCGACTCGTAATGCCGCACCATTTTCGCGGAGACATCAGACTGGCGTGCGGCTTCGCCGATGTTGAACGGCCCCCCAATATTCAGCTCATTCATGTATTACTTCCTTTCCAGCGGCGCAGCATCAAGGCGTTCGTCACCACGCTGACACTGCTAAAAGCCATGGCTGCTCCGGCAACCATCGGACTCAGAAGACCGAAGGCTGCTAGCGGCACGCCCACCACGTTGTAAATAAACGCCCAAAACAGGTTCTGGCGGATTTTCGCGTAAGTGCGGCGCGAAATGTCGATCGCATCGGCCACCAAGGCCGGGTTGCCGCGCATGAGCGTCACGCCGGCAGCGTGCATCGCGACATCGGTTCCCGTGGACATGGCTATTCCGACGTCCGCTGCTGCCAGCGCCGGGGCGTCGTTGATGCCATCCCCCACCATGGCGACGGTGACGCCGCCGGCTTTCAGTTCACCCACGATCCTGGCTTTGTCTTCCGGCAGCACTTCGGCACGAATTTCGTCGATGCCGAGCTGCTTACCTACCGCCTCGGCACTGCCCCGGTTGTCGCCAGTCACCAGGACAGACCTGACGCCCTGTTCGTGGAGCTTGGCAATGGCCAGCGCTGCCGTCGGTTTGACCGTATCGCCAAACGCCAGCAGGCCCAACAGAACCGGCTGGTCTGTGATATCGGCCACCCATGACACTGTCCTGCCCTGGGCCTGGAGCTCGGCGGCACGCACCGACAAGGGCCCCAGGCCCACTCCCAGTTCATCCATGAAACGTGTACTGCCGAGACGCAAGTCGCGTTGCGCCACCACAGCAGCCATGCCGCGGCCGGCAATAGCACGAACTTTGGTCGCTGATGTCAGCTGGGCACCCTCTTGAACCGCGGCATCCATGACGGCGCGTGCCAGGGGGTGTTCGCTGCCCGCCTGGATGGAGGCACTTGCGGCGAGAAAAGCCAGGCGATTGCCGTCGACAGCATCGGCCGCTACCAGCTCTGGTTTGCCTTCGGTAAGTGTGCCGGTTTTGTCGAACGCAACCACTTTGACGCTATGTGCAATTTCGAGTGCTTCTGCGTCCTTGATCAAGATGCCATGCCGGGCAGCAACCCCGGTGCCCGCCATGATCGCCGTGGGTGTCGCCAGGCCCAGAGCACACGGACAAGCGATCACCAATACGGCCACCGCGTTGAGGATGGCGTTTTCCCAGTTGCCCGTGGTGAGACCCCAGCCCAGCAAGGTGATCAACGCAATGCCAATTACCACCGGCACAAAGACCTCGCTGACCCTGTCGACCAAACGCTGGATGGGCGCTTTCTTCGCCTGGGCGGATTCGACCAGCCGTACGATGCGCGCCAAGGTCGATTCGGCGCCGATGGCGGTAGTTTTTACCAGCAGCAAGCCTTCTGCATTCATGGAGCCTCCGGTAACCTTGTCACCCTCATGTTTGGCCACGGGCAGGCTTTCGCCAGTGATCAGGGATTCATCGATCTGGCTGGCTCCTTCCACCACCTCGCCGTCCACCGGTACACGTTCACCCGGCCGAATAACCACAAGATCGTCCTTGAGCACCTGGCTGATCGGTATTTCGTGATCCTGTCCGTCCCGGCGCACCCGGGCTGTTTCCGGCCGCAACGCATTGAGCGCGCGAATGGCTTCGGTGGTCTGGCGTTTGGCGCGGGTTTCCAGCCATTTGCCGAGCAGCACCAAGGTGATCACTACTGCTGATGCCTCAAAGTAGAGGTGTGCCATTCCATGGTCACCGTGGACCAGCAATTGGTACACGCTCAGGCCGTAACCCGCTGAGGTCCCAAGGGCCACCAGCAGATCCATGTTGCCGGCGCGCGCTTTGAGTGCCTTCCAGCCAGAGCGGTAGAACCGGGCCCCCAGCCAGAACTGCACCGGCGTTGCCAAGGCAAACTGCACCCAGCCCGGGAGCATCCATTCAATGCCAAACAACATGGCGGCCATCGGGATCACAAGCGGAATCGACAGCACGGCCGCGACAGCCACCGGCCACCATTCGTTGCCGCCCTTGACCGCCTCCCCCTGCCTCTTCTCCTCGGTGATCGGGCGCGCGGCGTAACCGGCCTTGGCCACAGCCGCAGTTAAAGCGCCGACGTCCAGATCACGGCTCGCCAGCTTAACCTCGGCGGTCTCGGTGGCCAGGTTGACTTGGGCTGAGATCACGCCGGGCACTTTGAGCAAGGCTTTTTCGACGCGAGCAACGCAGGATGCGCAGGTCATGCCCTCGATACTCAATTGCACCGTTTTTTCTCCCACCTTGTATCCGGCCTTCTCGACGGCTGCGCGTAACGCATTCAGGGCCACGCCCTTATCGGCCCGGACGGTGGCCGCCTCGGTTGCCAGGTTCACGTTCGCCTCGCTGACACCCGGAATAGCCGAAAGGGCCTTCTCGACGCGGCTGACGCAGGACGCGCAAGTCATTCCCTCGATTGGTAAGGCCCAGTCGGTTTGGCCTGACGCGCTGGGTTGAAGTGCTATTGCTGTGTTCATGGTGTTCCTCATCTGCATTTAGGCCGACATGGCGGCGATGAGGGAAATTCTGAACCTTCCCACCATGGAAGGGTCAAGTCGTTGGAAGTTAATTCCATGCCATGCATGTGGATATGTGACGAAACGTTTTGACCTTGCCACGGTAGCAAGGGCTAGATTTAGACATTCCAATTTTTAGGAGCCTCCCATGCTTGAATTCAACCTGCCAGACATGAGCTGCGGCCATTGCGCCAGTACCGTCGCCAAGACAGCCAAGCTCGTCGATCCCAACTCCAAGGTAGATGTCGACATAAACACCAAAAGGGTCAAGATCGAATCGACCGAAGACCGAGCGGATTTCGTCGAGGCGCTGACCGAAGCTGGTTACCCGCCGTCACTTTGAGGTCCGGTTGACAGCACGCCACCCGGCATTTGGGTGGCGGTATCTCTGGACGACATATCAGCTGTGTCGCTGCCACGGTGGGTGAGCACTACGAAACACATGCGTCTGAGCTGGACGCGATGCAGCGGCTAGCCACCACGGATCCGCTGTACACCGGCGCAAAGCCTCCACCCAAAGTGCGAAAGTTAGTGGTTTGTCCCTGATACAACCTGGCGGCAAACCACATGGCGGAACCTTCGTAGGTATAAGCGCGCATATCGAACTTCATGACCTGTCCGGGGTCCTCCTTGCTGACCTTGCGCTCACCTGGAGTTACAAACTCCTGCGCAACATACTCCCCCGCCAGGATCTCCTGCCAAACGCGCTTCGTCAACTTGTCGCCGCGGTAGGCCGCTCGGCTGCCAAACCCGGCGACTGGCTTGAAGAACAATCTTCGCCGCGCATCCCAGAGCCGTTGCGCGTCTTCAGCCACGACCACTTCGGTGCGGGGTACATGCTCCAGTAGAACCTTTTGCACTGCATCAGGCACACCCAGCGCGCTCATCGTCGATGGGTCACTCAAGAGCGCGAGGTTGCGCTTATCGGCGTACAGCGCGTGAGCCCGAGGGTTGGGAGTCAAGACCACTCCATCCTGCAGATACGCTTCGCGCAATGCAGCACTGCCCGGCTCCTCCAGGTAGAAGTCCGTCAGGCGGTTGTAGACGAGATCGATCGCAAGCTCCCCAGCCCAAAGCACACCGCCGCGCCACTGCAGGTCCGTCGGGCCGACGATGACAGTTCGCAGGCCGTGCTGTTCGAATAGCCGCTTAAACAGCAGGAACTCGGGGTAGAGATACTGTTGCTCGGGCGCCTCATCGACGACAGCGATGCTCCCCAGCGGCCTTCCTCGGCCGGCCAGGGCCCATTCGCGAACGAACATGTGTGCGATCTGCTCTTCAAACGCGTCCACATCGGAGAGAGTCGGCGCCATCCCGTCCATCACCGAACAGCAGGCGCGCTGCGCGCGTGCGAGCACCGCGTTCAGCATCGCACCGCCGGCATTCGTGTTGATCTCTATCAGCCCTAGCCGCTCCTTCCCAACGTGAAAGTCGTAGCCGAAGAAAACTCCTTTCGGGCCTGCCGCACCGAGCCGGGCGATGGCGGGTGCCGCCCCCAGAACCTGATCACGGTATGCCGGAAGGGCCACAACCGACTCAACCGCCTGGATCACCTCAGACATGCGGTGGATCTGGGCAGTGTCAACAAACACCGGCCTGGCAGCGAACACATAAGGACACCGCTCCCGAACCAGCTCGGAGAGCTGCACCCCTGCGAGTTCAGAGTCCAGGGCTCGTGCCAGGGCACCGTCGTCCAACGTAAGGCAAAAGCATCCATTGTTAAGGGCATCTTGCGCGCTCACAACGGGTGCCGATGAGGCCAATGGTGCAGCCATGCTCATGAAGATCGACGCCCGGTTGGGTGAAAAGAGAGGAATTGAGGCATTGCGCCATAGTACGCCCGCCGCGCTGCTCGGCTTACAAAGCTACACATTGCTTCCGAACTCGGCTCATTGCCTTACACCGCTATGGTGGCCAGCGTACATACCATTCGCTGACTTGGGCGCACTCTGGGTTGGTGCATAGCAGTATTCATTGACATAGGTCAATCCCCATCGACGATCTCCCCGTAGGATGAATCAACCCAAAAACTGGCATGAAATTTTTCTCACGACACACCACTGGCCGCAATGCCGCATCGTTGATGCTGGCCGTGTGGTTGTTCGTGTTGGTGTCGGGCCTCGCGAATGCTTGCCTGTTAGAGGTTCCGGATCACGGCGGGCACCAGTCGTCCTCGGAGAGTACCCACACTGCGGACCATGCCGCGGTGCCTGTTCACGACAGTGAACAAAGCTCCAAGGCACCGTGTCTGAAAGCCTGTGACGAGGGCTCGCAGGCCTTGCAAAGCATCAATGGCATGGACTCGGTAGATCCGGGTTTCCCGCCATTGGCCAGAGTCATCTGGACCGGGTCGGCGTCGCTCATCGCACGCCACTGGGGCCGCTTAGACGTTCAGCCTTCGCAGAGTGATCCTCCTGAGCGAATCATCTACTCGCGGTGGGCGCTCTAGCCTCCTGGTAGTTCGAACGCCGTCTCTTTGCGGCGAGCAATGTTCTGTTTCCGCCCGGCGGGCCCGAAATTCAATTTCGGCACCTCACTTCTCACCACATCCACACCGGAGTCCGTATGAAGATCCACCTTTTCTCTCTCGCATTTGCATTTTCCGCCCTCGGCACATCAGCTTGGGCGGCGACTCCGAACGACCAGCACACCGGCCACCATCCCGCCGGAAAAACCTCGGTACCCACGACCAAGCAGGTACCTGTAAAGAAAGCACCGAGCATGGCCAGGATGGATGCCCAGACTCAAGCCATGCGGGACATGCACGAAAAAATGATGGCGGCGAAGACGCCAGAAGAGAGAAGCGCTCTGATGGCAGACCACATGAAGACGATGCAGGACGGCATGAGCATGATGAATGAGATGCCGGCCGGGGGCATGCAATCCATGAATGGCGACATGGCCATGCATCACCAAATGATGGAGAAGCGGATGGAAATGATGGGCGCCTCTATGCAGATGATGATGGACCGCTTGCCCGCGGCCCCGGCAAAGTAGGCAGAACGCCATGACACCTCTGCGCACTGGCCTTGCACTGGCCGCAACTGTTGGTGGTTTCTATGTCCTGTGTACCGTGGCCTGGATACTCGCTCCGGCCACATTCCTGGGACTGATGAACAACATATTCCACGGCATGGACTTCACTGCCATGGTCAGTCCACGGCCTTTCAACTTACCCGGATTCTTTGCCGCACTACTTGTGCTGAGCACGTGGGCGCTGCTGGCGGGGATGTTCTTCAGCTGGCTGCACAACCGGCTGGCGCGTTGAACGTAAATCTTTTGGAGAACCAGATGACCGACCACCATTCCTCTCCGCAGCCGGAGGCACCTGGCTTTTGGCGCTCGCGCTATGCCATCGGGCTCCTTGTGATGGGCGCCATCGCAACCTATTTCCTGACCAGCGAGCACCGGGCCCACTTTATCGGCGCCCTGCCCCTCCTCCTGCTTCTCGCCTGTCCGCTGATGCATGTATTCATGCACAACGGGCACGGTTCCCACGGTGGCGGCCATGAAGGTCGTCACGAACCCAAAGCTCCGCCCGCAGGACCAACCACCACGACGGGAGAACAACCATGACCCACGACGCTTCCGCCTACGGCCTCTGGACGCTGGTCATCCTGAACTCGGCGATCTTTCTGATGTTCGCGTTCAGCTTTTTCAAGCCACAGACCGCGCGTGACTGGCGAACTTTCGGCGCTTTCTCCGCCTTCATCGTTGCCCTCTTCGTCGAGATGTACGGTTTCCCTCTCACGCTCTACGTCCTGTCCGGGTGGCTGCAGACAAGGTACCCCGGCCTTGATCTTCTGTCGCACAACTCCGGTCACCTGTGGTCGACCCTCCTTGGCGAAAAAGGCGACGCGCATTTCGGTCCGCTTCATATCGCCAGCTACGTGTTCCTGGGTTACGGCTTTTATTTACTGTCCACCGCGTGGAATGTGCTTTATTACGCGCAGCGCCACGGCACGCTGGCGACCACGGGCGCCTATGCTCGTGTCCGACATCCGCAGTACGTGGCTTTCGTTCTGATTTTGCTGGGTTTCCTGCTGCAATGGCCGACGCTGCTCACCTTGGCGATGTTTCCGATCCTCCTCGTAATGTATGGACGGCTGGCAGTCACAGAAGAAACCGAGATGCGAAAACACTTTGGAGCGGAATTTGACGCCTATGCGGCGCGCACTCCGCGGTTCATTCCTTCCTTCAGAAAAAAAGAGGCTGCCACATGAAAACCAGCACTGTCGAGGTTGGGGAAATGGTGTCCAGCCTAAGCGCTGAGGCTGTCGGACGGCAGTTGAGGGCACTGCCTGGTGTGCACCACGCCGACGTGAACTATGTCGCGGGGAGCGCCACGCTGCATTACGACGAATCAAGGCTTACCCTGGATGCCATCCAGCAACGCGTGAAGGACTGCGGATATCACTGCCGCGGCGAACTGGTTCCGGCCCATGTCTGTGATTCCGGTCGCAACGCCAGCGCGCCGGATGGATCCAAGGAAGCCGCCCACGCTGACCACGCGGGGCACACTGGCCACAAGCCGTCGACGGCTGCAGGCAAATCCATGGCGCACGACAAGGCGGAAATGATGCACGACATGGGCCATGCACCCGGCATGACCATGCAGGACATGGCCCGCGACATGCGCAACCGCTTCCTGGTCGCCTTGCTGTTTGCTATCCCGGTCTTCCTGTACTCACCCATGGGGGAGATGCTCGGAGACTTTCCGGTTCCCTTCGGGATGGAGCAAAAACTCTTCCTGTTCGTTGCTGCCACGGGCGCGATCGCTTACCCGGGCTGGCCATTCCTCGTCGCTGCCTGGCGGTCCGCCCGCAACGGGGTCGCGAACATGGCAACGTTGGTGGTCCTTTCGGTGGGCACCGGCTACCTGTTTAGCGTGGGAGCCACGTTCCTGTACGAGGGAGAAGTGTTCTACGAAGCTTCGGCGGTGTTGCTCGTGTTCATCCTGCTGGGCCACTGGTTGGAGATGCGGGCGCGTGCCGGCGCCTCTGAGGCAATCCGCGCATTGATGGACCTCGCGCCGCCCATGGCTACCGTGCTTCGTTCCGACGCCGAGGTCGAGGTGCCTACATCGGAAGTGCTGGCTGGGGAGACGGTTATCGTCAAGCCTGGTGGCAGGATTCCGGTAGACGGACAGATCACCGACGGAAGCTCCCAGGTCGATGAATCGATGCTGACGGGAGAGTCAATGCCGGTGAAGAAGGTGGCCGGCGACGCGGTCATCGGTGCCACCATCAACAAGAGCGGCAGCTTCCGCTACAAGGCGACCAAAGTAGGCGCCGACACCGCCCTCGCCCAGATCGTCAAACTGGTTCAGGAGGCGCAGAACTCCAAGGCGCCGGGCCAACTGCTTGCTGACCGGGCATCCCAATGGCTGGTGCTAGCAGCCATCGCCATCGGCCTGCTGACCTTCGCAGTGTGGTTCTGGGTGCTCGGTCAACCACTGCTGTTCGCCCTCACTCTGACCATCACCGTGTTCGTCATCGCCTGTCCCGATGCATTGGGACTGGCCACGCCAATGGCCATCATGGTCGGCACGGGCCTGGGAGCGATGAATGGCATCCTGTTTAAGAATGCGTCGGCGCTGGAGAACGCCACCAAGCTTACAGTCGTCGTCTTCGACAAAACCGGGACGCTCACCGTGGGTCAGCCCGACGTGGTGGAGATGGTCACGGCACCGGGGGTAAGCGAAGCTGATTTGCTTTCCACCGCGGCTGCACTGGAGAAGTTTTCCGAACACCCGCTCGCGCATGCCATTCTTAAACGGGCTGGAGCCATGCCGACAGAGGTGGCTACAGGCTTCACCAATGTCGATGGTCAGGGCGCTCGGGCAAGCATTGGCCCCGATGCGGTTCTGCTGGGCAACCGCAAACTGATGCAGGCCGAGGGAGTCGCCCTGGACGCCCTGGCGGTGGAGGCGGCCCGACTCGAAGGGGGTGGGCGCACCGCCGTGCACGTGGCGCGGGCGGGAAAGCTAATTGGCCTGATCGCCATTGCCGATGCAGTCCGACCAACGTCCAAGGCGACGATTGCCAAGCTGCAGGAGCGCGGCGTCAAGGTAGCGATGATGACCGGCGACAACCAGGCAACTGCCGACCGCATCGGCAAGGAGTTGGGCATCGACATCGTGCTGGCAGAAGTTCTTCCCGGCCAGAAGGCCTCCAAGATCAAGGAACTGCAGGACCAGGGGAACAAGGTCGGTATGGTCGGCGACGGCATCAACGACGCACCGGCACTGACCCAGGCTGATGTCGGCTTCGCAATCGGAGCCGGCACCGACGTAGCCATGGAAAGCGCCCAGGTGGTGCTGATGAAGAGTGACCCGTACGACGTGGTCGGGGCGATCGAGCTGTCGCGCGCCACGCTGCGCAAGATGCACCAGAACCTCTGGTGGGCCGTGGGCTACAACGTCATTGCCTTTCCGGTGGCTGCGGGCGTTTTCTACCCGTTCACGCTGTCGCCAGAAATCGCAGCGTTGTCGATGTCCGGCAGCTCCGCGCTGGTGGCCCTGAACGCGTTGATGCTCAAACGGACGAAGCTTGCGGGCATCAAACTGGCGCCTTCCGCCAAAGCACGCACCGAAACTGCGCGCGTCTCAGCAGAGGCGCTGACATGACCGCAGCAGCAGCGAAGCCCAAAGCCAAGGCGGCTGCCGGGACAACTCGGAAGCCAAAGCAGCCTGCGAAGGCCGGGCTTGCGCCTGCCATACCAACAGTGAAGTCCGCAGTACCGGTGTCCCTCATGGAACAGGCAATGCACTACCAAATTGATCGGTGGCAACGCAGCCTGATGCTCCTGGACACCTTCAGGGAGCGGGCAAACAACATGCTGGCACATGAGACAGCCGGTATGCCGCCCCCGCTTCACTTCGAGTACGAGACGATTCTTGATGCGAGGCTGTTCGAGCGGCCGGCGAACTACGCGCTGCTGCGCATCACCCGCTGCCAGGAGGATGACGCCATGGATTGCGTGGATGCCAGCAAGCCACCGGTGGTCATCATCGATCCCCGTGCCGGACACGGCCCCGGGATCGGCGGCTTCAAGCACGACTCCGAAGTTGGTATGTCTCTGCATGAAGGCCACGAAACTTATTTCGTCGTGTTTTTTCCGCTGCCGTGTCCGAATCAGACTCTGGCCGACGTACTACATGTGTTGCGGCGCTTTGTCGAGGAGGTGAGCGACCGACACGGCGGCATGTCGCCGGTACTTTATGGCAATTGCCAGGCTGGCTGGGCGGCGACCCTCCTTGCAGCCGACTGTGAAGGCCTTGCCGGTGTTACCGTTCTGAGCGGCTCTCCGCTTTCTTACTGGGCCGGTGCGTCCGACGTCAATCCTATGCGCCTGTCAGGCGGCTTGATGGGGGGCAGCTGGATGACACACCTGCTTGCGGACCTGGGCAACGGGAAGCTGGATGGCGCATGGTTGGTACAGAACTTCGAAAACCTGAGCCCGTCCAACACCCTTTGGGACAAGAACTACAACGTCTTTGCGAATATCGACACCGAGCGCCAGCGCTTCCTTGATTTCGAGCGGTGGTGGACGGGGTACCACTTCCTGAGCCGCGAAGAGATTCTGTCTATCGTCCAGGACCTTTTCATCGGTAACAAACTTGAACGCGGCACCTTGAAAATTGACGAGCACTGCTTCGTCGACCTCAAGCGCATCCGCAACCCCCTGGTGATTTTTGCTTCCAGCGGAGACAACATCTCGCCGCCGCACCAAGCGCTGAACTGGGTCCCGGCCATCTACCCCACCACTGGGGATCTCAAAAAGGCGGGGCAGCGAATCGTGTATCTCCTGAATCCTCACGTCGGGCATCTAGGCATCTTTGTATCTGGCGGGGTGGCCAAACTGGAGCACCGCGCGATCCTGGAAAGCCTGGGAGAGCTCAGTGCGCTCAAACCCGGCCTTTATGAGATGAAGATCAGCAATCCGACCGGGGACCCGGACTGCCGCAAGCCGCAATACACGGTTCGCTTTGAGGAACGCGAGGTCGAGCAGATCCACTACGAGTACCCGCAGAGGTCGTTCGAAAAGGTCCAGGCAGTCTCCGAATGGAACGAAATGGTGTACCAAAACACACTTCGTCCCTGGGTCACCGCCTTCTCCAGCCCTCTGAGTGCGGAAGCTTTGAAGTGGATGCACCCGATGCGGTCCAGCGCCCTGATGTTCTCCGAAAAACTCAATCCCTGGATGCTGCCGCTGAAGCTCTTCGCCCCGTTCCTTGCGCAGGAACGGATGCCGGCCGCGCAGGACAACCCTTTCGCCGCGATGGAAGCTCAAACAAGCAAGCTCATATCGCAATCGCTCGACAACTATCGAAACGCCAGGGATGGCGCAAGCGAGCGGCTTTTCACCTTGCTTTACGGAAAGAACTAGACCCATGCCCATACTCAAGACTCATTTCGCCATCGCCCTTCTGGCCTGGGGCGGCGCAGTTTGCGCTGCCGACAAGGTGTACATCGCCAACGAGAATGTCGACACAGTGAGCGTAATCGACGCGACGTCCTTCAAAGTGCTCACCTCTGTCCGTGTCGGAAAAATGCCGCACAACGTACAGATCTCTCCCGACGGCAAGATCGTCTGGGTAACCAATAATGGCGAGCCGGATATGGATGCTGCGCCCGGGCACCCGGGCATGAAAAAGGCGGATCACGCTATGATGGCCAAGCCTGGCGCCGTCTGGCTGATTGATACGGGAACCGACGCTGTCATAGCGAAAATCCCCGTCGGCTTGCACCCTGCCCACGTCGTGCTGACGCCAGACGGCCGCTTCGCGTACATAACGAACGGCGGCGACAATTCGGTGACCGTGGTCGATGCAGTGGCAAGAAGCGTCGTGGCAACGATCCCCGTCGGCAAATTCCCGCACGGTCTGCGGTTCGCGCCGGACGGGAGGCAGGCCTACGTCGCCAATCTCAAAGGTGGAACGGTCTCGGTGATCGATGTCGCAAGCCGCAAGGAGATCACTCAGATACCGGCCGGCAAAGGACCCGCTCAGGTTGGCTTCACGCCGGACGGGCTACTTGCATTCGTCTCGCTGTCGGAAGAAAAGGCGGTTGCGGTGATCGACCCTGCTACACGAAAGGTGACGCGCAAGATCGGCGTGGGTGCGGTGCCGATCCAGCTTTTCGTCACACCTGATTCAAGAACCCTCCTGGTCGCGAACCAAGGCAGTCGGAGCAAGCCCGGCAATACCGTCAGCATGGTCGATCTACAGACGTTCAAGCTGGCCAAGACCGTCATCACCGGGGCGGGGGCGCACGGTGTGGCCATCGACCGCGAAGGCCGGCTCGCGTACATCACAAATACATACGCAGACACCGTATCGGTGATCGACATCAAGTCACGCGCCGTCGTGAGCACCGTCCGTGTCGGCAAGGGGCCAAACGGTGTCAGCGTGAGTCCATGACGCCATCAACCTTGCCTATGCGGCTTTCCGGCAAGGTGCTCGCTGCCTGCGGACTGTGGATGATTCTGCTGGGTGTCTATTTCATCCTGCTTCGCCCTGCGCTGCTGCCCGAGGATCCTCGCTTCATGGGGACCTCCATCGAAGCCTTGCGCACGGCGGCCCCGGGTCTCGAGAGTTGGCTCGGTCACGTGTTCAACGTCATGGGTGGATTCATGGTCGCCGCCGGCACCATGACCACCCTACTTGCTCGGCAATTTCTCGCCCGACGGGCATCAGGAACCTTGTTGGCCCTGGCAGTCACAGGGGCGTCCGGTGTCGCGCTGATGAGCGCGACCAACTTCCTGCTGCACTCGGACTTCCGCTGGCTGCTCCTTGTTCCCGTTCTGTTGTGGCTCGCAGGGCTGACGTGCTATCTGCGCGAGGGTGCGGCGGACACGGTGGCCGTGGCGAAATGAACTGAATGTGCTTCTCGGCAACAGCAAGCTTTACAGCGGGCGTCTTGCTGTTAGGAGCCGGGATTGTGACGGTCAAGTCGGTGCGTGGCCCGCGTGAGTTGCCGCTTGCTGCAATTCCGCTTCTCTTCTCCATCCAGCAGCTGATCGAAGGTGTGGTCTGGTTGACGTTCCGCTATGAGGCGCCGCTGCTCAATACCACGATGACGCACGCCTACTCATTTTTCTCCCATGTACTGTGGCCGGTGTATGTCCCAGTGGCCGTGCTTTTAGTCGAGCCACCGGGTTGGCCACGCACCACATTGTGGGGATTCTCGGCTGCAGGCGCCGGCGTAGCTGCGTACCTCATGTACATGCTGGTGGCGTTCCCAGTCGTGTCCCGAGTTACCGGACAGCACGTCGAGTACGTTTCCCCACATTTCTTCGCGGCAACCGTGATGAGCGTCTATTTGTTGTCGACGGCTGTCAGCCCAATGGTCTCCACACATCGGTGGATCAAGATATTTGGCGTGCTCGCGCTGGCGTCTTTTGGCGCAGCCTACTATTTTTACGCAAGATGGTTCATCTCGGTGTGGTGCCTATTTGCCGCGATCCTGAGCCTCGTTTTGTGTGCGCATCTCTTAAATCACGCGCGCAGGACTCCGATCGGCACAACATGAGTAGCATCGCGATATCTACGTGAGTGCCGGGGCCCTAGCGAGCTTTCGATATGGTGGGGTCGCATGGCTCGCATTTGATATTTTATTGTTCGGGCCGGGTATGGTGACCTCTAATTCCGGTGCCGTTGGGCTGACTGCTGTCCATCTTCCCCCTGAGAGGCCGCAGCCTTATCAGCGGCGCCTACGCGTTTGGCGTGCTGCTTATAGCTCCCATCTGGATCGTGCGGGTGAGCTCAACTCGAATGCTCGCTCAGCGTGCAGCTCGTGAACCTCTTGAATTTCATCTTGCTATTTCGGTTTGTTCTTCCGAACGGCGAAAATATGCCGCGCATTGCAGTGGATGTAAAACTGCAGGCTGGAACCACCAAGAAGTATTCCCCAGCGGTTCCAGCTGACCAACTATTTGGCTGGTTGAATATCCGTCACCACGATGGCGCCGTTAGATTTTTCTGCTGTGAAGCGAATCTTTTCGCCCACTTTTGCCTTACCCAGCAATGCGGCGTCCTTGACCTGAAACACCATTGTCATGCTGGGCATGTCCAGGTTTTTGATTTCACCGTGTTTAATGGTAATTTTTTTGTTGTCTGTATCAACCTTGCGGACTTCACCTTCAGCCATGTCGGAGGGTGCTGCCGTCGTGGTCTCTTTCTTGGCATCGGTCGCCACCATGGTCAAGACTGCAGGTGAAGCTGCTTTTACAGAGCTGCTACCGCTCACTACATTGACCAGGCCTTTCATACCCGCGTCATAGTGGCCAGGCTGAAGGCAAGCGAAGTCAACGTTCCCCGCCGTTGTGAATTGCCAGATGATTTCGCCGGTCTTCCCCGGCGCTACTGTGACCATGTTGGCATCAGCGTGTTCCATCTCGGGATTTTTCTTCATTACTTCGTAGTGTTCTTTGAGGTCCTTCTGGGTGCCGAGCACCATTTCGTGCTTGACCTTGCCAGAGTTCTTTACGACGAAGCGGATAGTTTCGCCCTGCTTGACACTAACGTTTGAAGAGTGAAAGCGCATGTCGTCTTTCATGTCGACGGTGACTGTGCGTGTAACTTTGGTTGCGACGCCAGGCTTGCCAATTGCGCTATCGTCGTGATTTCCCGCGTGGCTACCTGCCGCTAACGCGGACAAGGAAAGAAAGGCAGAAGGCAGCGCGATCATGATGTTTCGAAAATTCATGGAATGGCTTTCAAAGGTTGAGGTTAAAAATCAGTGCGGCATATTTGCTCATGGGCGATTACTGGAAAATCCTGTCCACACAGCTGGATAGCCAACACATTCAGAACTGAAGTTTAGATAGCCATCCCCGACGCCAGACCCGCCGGAAGATTACAAATCTGTAATCTTCCAAGGACGGGACCTCACCTAAAACAGGTTTGAAGGCGCATCGTGAACAACAGGTATTGAGGGGACTTCCTAGAAGCTAGCTGAAACCTTCTGGCAGACAAGGATGTAATGTCGGCACAACAGTGAGCGAAATGGATATATCGCTCGCTGCTCCTTCCACGGAATCCTTGTACGACTCAAGTTCATGTAGAGAAACTGAATGGGATAGACGAGAAGGGCTAATGGCAACATCAACCAGTCCTTGAAAAGCAGTGATACATAGCGCACTTCTTGAATTCGAAAACCCGCTTCTTGAAGGATCCTGAGCATATTGTGAATTGGAATGATCTTCCAGCTCCCCTGGCCTACAGTGACGAACAAGTGGTACTGTCTCATTTTCCCGAGACAAAAATATGAGATTCGGTCGCGGATGGCCACAACGTTGTCGTTGGTGACGACGAAATGTCCGTCATCCCGCAAGTGTTCGTGGCAACTCTCGAAAAATTGGAGCGTATTGTCAAACTCCATTACCCCGCTGACCGAAAATATGTAGTCGAACTTATTTCCCGAGAAAACGGTAAAGGGGCGACTCGCGTCCACTGATGCGAACTCGTCAGAATCCAGAGACTCTGGCTTCATCAAGTCACATCCCCGCAAATCAGCGCCAGGAAAAAAACGACGCAACGACGAGATCAAATCTCCCTTTCCGCAAGGAATATCTAGCATAGCGCCGCTCGTTAAGTCTGGGCCTGCTTTGAGCAGATGCTCGATGATCGCTCTGTGCACTCCACGGCAAGTCATCCCTCTCGGGATTGAATTTAGGCTTGGGTTTACTGGCATAGGATTGAGGCGAACGAGACAATGTCCATAGCATTGGCGGGACCGCGGACTATAGATATGGCAAACATGGTCGAGGTTTCAATGGACTCCAAAATGACTAGCCCCGCTTGCCCGAAATATCAGCGTGAACGTTGTTTCACCGCCTTCCGAGCTGCTCGCTTGCACCTGTCCAGCGTGGGCTATCATGATGGAGCGCACAATGGCCAGCCCCAGGCCAGTACCACCGTCCAGGCGTGAACGACCTGAGTCAATGCGATAGAAGCGGTCAAATATCCGTTCCAGGTGATGCGGTGCGATAACCTCGCCTGAGTTGGTCACCGCCAGCGTGATACTGTCTTCCGCGCTGATTTCTACACGTATCTTCGATGGAGTCGCAGCATGACGGATAGCATTCGACAAGAGGTTGGTAATTGCGCGCTCCACCAGCAGGCGATCGGCCATGACGACGGCTGTACCCGTAATCTCTATCACCAAGCCGCGTTCCTCGGCGACCAGCGATAGGTAGTCGGCAACCCGCTGTGCGCCTTGGGCAAGTTCGACCCGTTCGTGATTCAGCGGCCCTTCATTGTGATCAGCCCGGGCGATAAACAGCATGTCAGAGATCAGACGAGACAGACGCTCGAGTTCTTCGACATTGCCTTCCAAAATGTCTTGAAATTCAGCGCAAGTGCGGGGATGAGATAGCGCCACTTGGGTTCTTCCCATAAGTGTCGCGATAGGCGTTCGCATTTCATGAGCGAGCTCTCCCGAGAAATCCTGCAGCCTTTGGTAGCCTGAGTCGATTCGCTCCAGCATGCGATTGAACTCTTCTGCGAGTTCGTTGAGTTCGAGTGGCAGACCCGAAGAGGATATTCGCTGACTGAGCGACTTCGCTCCTATGGATGCCGCCAACCCATGGAAGCGACGCAATGGCGCCAGGCTGGTGCGCGCGTTGAGCCATGCACCCAGCGCGACAACGAGTAGCAACAGCGGCCAACCCACCAGGGTGGTCTTGATAAATCCCCCCAAAAGGCGGCGGTCGTCCCTCCGGTCCAGCGATAAGTAGTACTGCACGGTAGTCCCGTTAGCAACCGGGCTGATTCCGCGAATCGTATTCAGCCAAACGTCGGTTTCCGTCGTCCATGACTGAATGGACGTAGAGCTAACCGGAAAGGTCTCTGGCGTAGAAGCGGACTGCGTGGCAATTGGAGAAAAGCTGGTCAGGGTTTTACTGCTGACGGGGTCCACCAGCGCTAGATGCAGGTCGTCATGGCCTATCAGCAAATCGCCGAAGCGGTGTTTGTTTGGTTCGATGGCTTCGAGTGATGCAATTTCAGACAGCACATGTATCAAGAGATCCCGTTTACCCATCAGTTCTGCAGTCGAACGTACATCAAGCTGATGAGACAGGGCATAAAATCCGGCTATAAGTGCACAGCCACTGGTCAGAAATCCAAAAAACGCGCTGGCAAGCGCAATCCTCGTCGTCAAAGATTTTCTGGACCAGAAACCGGAGTTTTTGCCTTGAATCACGATGCTGGCCTTCGTTCCAAAACGTAGCCCACGCCACGGACAGTGTGAATCAACTTTTCATCAAAAGGATCGTCAATCTTGGCGCGAAGCCGCCGGATCGCGACCTCCACAACGTTGGTATCCGAGTCGAAGTGAATATCCCACACCAACGAAGAAATTTGGGTTCTGGAGAGAACTTCGCCGGCTTTCTGAACGAGAAGGGTCAGCAATGCAAATTCTTTGGCGGACAGATCGATGCGTTGTCCAGCGCGAGTTGCGCGATGACGCACTGGATCAACCTCTAGGTCGGCGGCTCGCAGCACGGATTCCGCAGCCACCGGCTGCCCACGCTTGAGTAATGCCCTGACGCGGGCCAGCAACTCGGGGAATTGAAACGGCTTAACGAGGTAGTCGTCCGTGCCCAGATCAAAGCCTCTCACCTTGTCGTCGGTCTCGCCGCGAGCGGAGAGCATCAAGACAGGCACTTGCCTCGACGTGCGCAGTGCCGACAACACGGCAAATCCGTCGATGCCAGGAAGCATCACATCGAGAATAACGAGGTCGTGATCACCTGTGACGGCGACATGCAAGCCATCTGTTCCGCTATGAGCCACTTCGACGACGTAGCCGCTCTCGCTCAATCCTTGCCGCACGTATTCTGCGGCCTTGGGCTCGTCATCAATTACTAGAATTTTCAAAAAAAGCCTCTGGTTGAAATAACGAATCTGTAATCGGCGGGCCAGCGTTGTGGTGGCATCGTTTTTATAAAGTACGAACTGTGATGCAAAGGTTGCATCGCAGTCATCCCAGTGTTGGGGTGGCACTTTGCAAGTTGTTCTACAGGAGTCTTACTATGAAATCGAAATTTGCTGCCCTCACCCTTGTCGCTTTTGCCGCCATCAGCGGTACCAGTGCTTTTGCACAGGTCAATGCCCAGAATCGCATGGAGGGCGAAGCTGCTACCACTGTGACGTTTGACGCCACATCTAGTAAGCTGAACCGCGCCCAGGTTCAAGCGGAATATCTGCAGGCCAGCAAAAACAAGGCCTTGCCCTTGAGCGCTGAAGCTGGCTTCCTTCCAGCGGTTACCCCATCCAGCAATTTGACGCGTGAGCAATTCGTTGCCTCGATGGGTAAAGTTCATGCCTTGGACGGCAGCGGCTTTCTGACGCAACATTGAATGGCTGCGTAGACTCGCCGGTTGACGAGGTGCCGTCTGACCCTCACACGATGGGCATCGCCGATCAGTCCTTCTAACTCTCGAATGCCGCCCAGGACTACCTCGGCGGCATTTTTCATTTCCATAGATTCAGATTGCAAACGGTCATTAATTTTCTGACCTACGGCATAGCGCATTCCAAAAGGTCTATTCGACATAGTTCTCGGATTTGTAATCTTGGGGCCAGCATGTTGCACTGCCTCGCTATCTAAAGTAGGAACTGTGATGCAGCAGTTGCATCGCAGTCGACCTAAGTAGGTCGATTCACTCCAAGTTGTTATAAGGAGACTCATCATGTTGCTTCGTAAAACCGTATTCGCACTGGCGTTAATTGGCGCATCTGTTCCCGCTGCTTTTGCCAACAATGGCATGAGCATTGTTGGCGGAGAAAAAGGGGTTGAATTTCACGATACGCCCAGCCTGAAAAGTCGGGCAGACGTGCAGAAAGACCTCGATGCCTCGCGGAAAAACCCAACCATCGCTGATGGTGGGAAATCGCTGGCGGGAGGTGCGCTCTACATATTTCCTCAACACAGCATGACCTTTAAAGATGGCAAGGCTGTTCACACCGATAACTTGAACCACGATACGCCGAAGCCAAGCTTGACGATGACTCATGATGAGCGCCAAGCGGCTGCCAGGTTGCAGGGGCTATAAAGCCATCGAGAAATCGACTAAGGGAGCCGGTTGCATAGCCATCGGCTCCCAACGACTTAATCAATAAATGTTTCATGACATAAGCTCCAATCTCGTTGGCTGCAGCACTACAAAGCCCATTTGATGCAATCTCGACTTTCTTGACTCTATCTGGGCCTCTTCCTTCGAACCCGGCGCGGGTGTCCACGCACCGCCTTTCGTGCCTGGAACTTCTTTCTATCGCGCCACAGCAGATAGCCGACTAATGCCAAGATTAGCAGCGCCGCCACGGCGCCAGCAACCAACGCGGTGGTCAACGTTTCATGCGAAGCATTTGGCAGGTTTCGAAATTCGTGAGGCATGAAAGCAGTTCACTGGATCCGCCGGTGCTTCCGACCGGCGTATCTATAGCCACTATTTCACCGGTTGGATGTCGGTCACTACAATCGCGCTTCCGGATTTTTCCGCGCTGAAGCGAACTTTGTCCCCTTCCTTCACCTTGTTCAGAAGAGCCGCGTCCTTGACCTGAAACACCATCGTCATGCCCGGCATATCTAGACTCTTGATAACGCCGTGTTTAATGGTAATTTTTTTGTTATCCATATCAACTTTTCGGATCTCCCCATCTGCCATGTCCGCGGAAGACGCCATTGGCGCACCGGCGTGCGAGGCTGCGTGGGAAGAAGCTGCAACAGCCAGCAAGGCGGACGCGAGCAGTAGGGCATTAAGTTTTCTCATGAGAATTTCCTTTAAGAGGGGGTAGGAGAGATACGAGGATAAGATTTGAAAACACGCGAGCTGCCATCCTCGAGGATGAGCACTACGTCATATGCATCGACGCGTCCGCGGTAAAGCGGGGCATCCATGCCGGGGGAACCAATAGGCATGCCGGGAACGGCCAAGCCGATAGCTTTAGGTTTTTCTTCTAGCAAGCGTTGAATATCGCGCGCTGGCACATGTCCTTCGATGGCATATGCGCCAACTTTTCCGGTGTGACATGAGCCCATTTTTTCGGGAATACGCAGTCGGGCGCGGGCTGCGGTATTCCCGCTGGCGTTGACTTTGACGTCAAAGCCGTTGGCTTCCATGTGGGCAACCCAGTCCTTGCAACAGCCGCAACTCGGGTCTTTCCAGACCTCTACCTGCGTGCGGGATTGCGCCCTCGCCCACGGTCCCACCGCAGCAGCGGTGAGGCCTGTGAGAGCCTGAAGGACATAGCGTCTTCGCATGAAGCTTTCTTCCTGCAAGAACGTGTTAGCGGGCGGTCACCGTAATCTTGCCGACCATACCGGCTTGATAGTGGCCGGCAATCAAGCAGGCAAAGTCAAAGGTTCCGGCTTTGTTGAACGTCCAGACGATCTCTCCTGTTTTGCCTGGGCCTACGTGCGCCATGTAAGGCTCCTCATGCTCCATGCCGGGAAACTTGACCATCAGTGCAGCGTGCTCGTCAAGATCCTTTTTAGTACCAATCACCATTTCATGCATGACCTTGCCCGTGTTTTTGATCACGAACTTGATGGTTTCGCCCTGCTTGACGTCGAGCTTGTCGGGCGTGAAGCGCATGTTGTCGGACATATTGAATGTGATGGTGCGGGTGAAGAGTTTGGCTTCGCCTGCGATGCCCCATTCCTTTTGTTCCTTTTTTACTGGCCCGGCTTTTTTGGCGTGCGCATCGTCGCCGTGTGCGAAGGCGAAGGTGCTGGCGCCAGCGATCAGCGCGGCGAGAAAGGCGGAAGTCAATGTTTTCATGGGTATTTCCTTTTTTAGTGAGTGACAAATCAGTGTTTGTGGGACGAAGGCGTGACGGGGACTACTGGAGATCCGTTCGTGTAGCCGCGCAACTCGGCATAGCGATCAATCTGCCGGGGCGTTAAGAGTGCCGTTTGCTGCAAATGAGTCTCGAGGTGCGCCTTCCGCAGCGTGGCCTGAAGATGGGCGATGCGGTCAGTGTGGCCCTTCAAGCTAGCGACGTCGATCTGCCGGGTCTGGAAAGACTGATCGAGTGCGCGCTCGGCTTCCACCAGCTCTGCGCCCAAGCGGCGTGCGTCTGCCTTGTGGCGCTCCATCAGTGCCTGTGACGCCTGCTTTTGTTCGGGACTAAGCGCCAGGGGCGCAGCAAGCTCCAGTGTGTGCATCGGGCCGGGGTAACCGTTTAGCTCGGCCGCTTTCGCCAACTCCATGCCTTTGCCCGTCAGCAGGTCCTGCGTCTGAGTCTCGGACAAGGCTTTGATGCTTCGGGTCTGCTGACCAGCGTAGGGTCCGGGCGCAGGCGTGGCAACTGCCACTGCCTGACCATCGTGCGAATGATGTTGAGAGAAACTGGCTGTTGCCCCTGTCAACACGGCGCAAGCAGCTATAAATTTGATAGTAAATTTGGTCCTCATGTTTTTTCCTTTTTGATGGAGTTCAGTGCTTCATGCCACCCATGCTGCCCTTGCCACCCATGACTGGCTTGCGAACTTGGACTTCGACTTCTTTCATCGGCATGTTCTGGGCTTTCATGGTCTTGCCACCTTCGGCGGCAAAACGGGCAGGATTGGGCAGTGCGCCTGTCCATTCATGCGCGACCTCACCGGCGGGGTGCTTGTACCAACCGGGATCTTTGTAGTCGCCTGTTTTTTGGTTCTTGCGCACCTTGACCACCGAGAACATACCGCCCATTTCGACAGAGCCAAAAGGCCCCTCACCCGTCATCATCTTCGCGGTGTTGTCGGGCAGGGGCATGTCCATTTCTGCCATGTCAGCCATGCCGCGCTCGCCCATCACCATGTAATCAGGAATCACGTTGGTGATGTCCTTGACGATCTTGCGATGGTCCACGCCGATCAGGGTCGGGACATCGTGGCCCATGGCGTTCATGGTGTGGTGGCTTTTGTGGCAATGAAAGGCCCAGTCGCCTTCCTCGTCCGCCAGAAAATCGATTTGACGCATCTGGCCCACCGCCACGTCGGTGGTGACCTCGTACCAGCGGGTTGATTTCGGTGTGGGCCCGCCATCGGTACCGGTGACCAGAAATTCATGGCCGTGCAGGTGAATCGGGTGATTGGTCATGGTCAGGTTGCCCATGCGTATACGCACCTTGTCGTTCTTGCGTACCACCAGCGGGTCTATGCCCGGAAACACCCGGCTGTTCCAGCTCCAGATGTTGAAGTCCAGCATGGTCATGATCTTGGGTGTGTAGGCGCCGGGGTCAATGTCGTAGGCGTTGAGCAAGAAGACAAAGTCGCGATCCACTTCGTCGATCAAGGGGTGTTTGCCTTTGGGGTGGGTGATCCAGAAACCCATCATGCCCATGGCCATCTGCGTCATTTCGTCAGCATGCGGGTGGTACATGAAAGTGCCAGGCCGACGAGCCACGAATTCGTAAACAAAAGTTTTGCCCACGGGAATGGCTGGTTGGTTTAAGCCGGCGACGCCGTCCATACCGTTTGGCAAGCGCTGACCATGCCAGTGAATACTGGTGTGTTCGGGCAACTTGTTGGTGACAAAAATACGCACCCTGTCGCCTTCCACCACTTCAATGGTGGGGCCGGGCGACTGGCCGTTGTAGCCCCACAGGTGCGCCTTGAAGCCGGGAGCCATTTCGCGCACGACCGGCTCGGCCACCAGATGAAACTCCTTGACGCCCTGGTTCATGCGCCAGGGCAGAGTCCAACCGTTGAGAGTCACCACCGGGTTGTAAGGCCGTCCTGTGGACGGTGTCAGCGGGGGCATGGTGTCTGGCTTGGTCTGGATCATCGGCTCGGGCAAGGCCGCCATTGCGACCTTACTTACTGCCGCAGCAGCAACCGCGGTCGTGATCGCGCCAGCGCCGCTTAAAAAATTTCTTCTGTTTGTCATGGAATATCTTTGTGTGTTGGGTTTGACGCTCAGTGGCCGGCCTCGGCGCCATCGGTGGCGCCAGTCTTGGCCATGGCTGCCGTGGCGGTGGGTTTGCCGATCATGGAAGCGGCGAGCGCCGCATCGGCCAGCCAGAACTGCTGATAGGCGTTGATGGCTGCCGTCACGCTGGAGATTTGGTCGCGGGTGTCGGCCAGCAGCTCGAACACGCCGATCAACATGCCGTTGTAGCGAAGCACGTTTTCCTCGGCCATGGTTTTGCGCAGCGGCACAATCTCGTCGCGGTAGTGTCTGGCTACGTCATACGCCGTGCGGTAGGCGGAATAACTTTCGCGCAACTGCGATGACGCGCCTCGCACGGTGCTTTCGTAGCGATTGACTGCGACCAGCGTCTGAGCATTCATGGCATCGCGTTGTGCCGACCCCCAGTCAAAGATCGGCAGGCGTATGCCCAGCTCATAACCTTTGCGGTTCTTTTTGGTGCCGTTGCCGTTGTTGAACTCCGTGTCGTAGCGTAGGCCCAACTCGACATCCACCAGGCTGTTCAGCAGATTCAAACCCTGGGATTTTCCGGCCGTGTCCAACTGGCTGCGCGCCATTTGCACATCCAGTCGTTGTTGTAGCGCTGCGGTGTTGACAACCGTTACCGGTCGCGCCTCTTTAGGCAAATCAGGAAGGCGCTCGGGAAGTTTTAGTTGTGTCGACTGATCGTCGGTCAAGCCCAACAGCCGGATCAGCTCCTCGCGCGCAGCGGTGTTGGCGTGTTGGCTTGAAGCCAATTGTGCTGCGCTGTCGGCAAAAAAGGAGTGCTGTCTAGCCCTTTGCAGTTTGTTGAAATTGCCGACCTGATACATGCGTTTGGCCAACTCTGCACTGGCCTGCGCGGTAGCGTTGATCTGTTCGGCGTACTGTAAGGTTTGCTGAGCGGCCACAGAGCGCACCCACGCTTGGCGGACCTGGGTGACCTGTTCGACCACGCTGGCGCTGAGCTGGACTTTCGCTTGCGCGGTCTGCCCGCGAGAGATTTCCATACGCCGGGGCAGAGTTAGCAGATCGAGCAGGCCAAATGACAACAGACGGCCTAATTCCAGCTCGTCGCCAAAGCGCATGCGTTCGAAGGTGAAGACAGGATTGGCGATGCGGCCCGTTTGATTGGCCTGCGCCATCTCCGACCAGCTTTGGGCAAGCAAGGTTTGCACCGCAGGACTGTTGGCTAGCGCCAGTTGCACCGCCTCGTCCTGGCTCAGAGGTTTGCTCAGCAGTTCACTGCTCAGCTTGTTACGCGCCTGTTGCTGCTGATCGGTGCGGCTGAGCTCCAGCTTGCCTTGGGTAAAGGTGCCTGTGCTGTCGTTGGTGTCCTGCACGGCTTGGTCAAAGTTGACCGAGGCGCAGCCAGCCAGCACGAGTGTGGCCGCCGCAACAGCGCCAAGTCGAAAAATCGTTTTCATGGTTTGACCTGTGCAGGTTTGGTTTGCCCGGCGCGGGGATCAGCTGATTTGGCCGAAGCGGGTGCGGTTTCGCCAGCGGGCAGTTGCGCTTCTTTAGCGTACGCGCGCCATCCGCCAATGCGGCCAGTGAGATCGTTCGCTTCTTTCCAGCTGACGGGTTTCTCTTCGGTATAGGGTTGATAACCCTCAAACGCAGACCGGTATTCAGCGGGCGCGGGTGATGCTGCTGTCGGCATCTGAGCGACGGGGGCAACTGCACCACTGCTGGTGGGCGCGGCCTGCGCTAAAGCGAGTGCCGGCAAGACGGATAACAAGACCAGAGAACTGGTCACAAAAGGTTGAAACATGGATTCCTCGCGTTTTCATAGGGCGGCGGACATGAAGTCATCCCGGAAAGGGAGCTCCGATGGCGGGCAATGAAAGGTGCCTGTCACTGCGGCGCGAACGGCCGCAGCGCTACAGGCGTATCAGACGCGAGGGGGTCTCTCGGCCTGTCGCGAGGATACGGTAGAAATCTGTACGAAGGGCTCGGCCAGATCAGAGGGAGGAAGAGGTGCTGCAGAAATTGTCTGCGGCAAGTCTGTGATGGCCAAGACACTGCAGCAGGAAGCACAGACGCCGCACTTGTGGGAGGCATTTGGCAGCTGGGATTGAGTCTGGTCTGAGGCTTCGTCAGTTTGCGCCTGCGCCTCGGGGGCGGTCGGCTGTGCGTGATGTTCGTGCTGCATCATGGGTGCAGCGGCGTGATCATGGGACTGCTGCGATTCCTGCGTTGCCGCCTGAGTCTGCATTGCCTGGTGCGTCGGCCCCGTGCCGCAATAGAGCATCGCTGCCGCAGCAAAGCCCTGCAGAGGCAAGGCCAGCATCATCAAGCACAGCAGAAAGCGACGGATACGCGACATGTTGTTGGGATTCTAACGACCAATTTAAGTTCAGTAGAGATCGACTTTTAAACTTTTTCAGGTTACAGGCTCAATCCGGACACCTGAACAATGATCCTTACCTACTACTCTAAACCTTACCCCTGTAGGAAGGTCAAGCAATTAAATGCTTTTTATTGTTACCTGTTCTGCTGTCGCCGGACCCGCGTCCGTGAAAAGGTGGATTTCTCTGCTGTGGCGGCGAGATTGTTAATCAGGTTCAGGGCTTGGGGGCCCTGACTTTGAACTTTAAGACCACGTACCGGGTCAGTTCTACTAAACTAGCTCTCAATGACCCGAAACCGCCGCAACCGACTGATCACAGTGCTTTTCGCACTGGTTAGCCTGCTGTTTATGCAGTTGGCAGTGGCCAGCTACGCCTGTCCGGGTACGAGTTCAAAAGTAGCCGCCGCCTCCGAAATCGCCGAGGCGGGCATGCCATGCGCTCAGTCCATGACTGCAAGCATGGACGAGGATCAGCCAAATTTGTGCCAAGCGCATTGTCAAGCTGGTCAGCAAGTCGCTGACAAGACGCAGTTGCCTGCCCCGATCGCGATCACCACCCTTCTCCCTGATTTCACGTTGACAGTCATTTCGCTGGTATACCAGGGGGCACCTTTGCAGGCGCCCCACCTGATGCGCACCACGGCCCCGCCCGTGTCCATCCGGCACTGCTGCTTCCGCCTCTAGCCTCCCGAACCCCCACTACTGTCCGGCGCACTTCGGCTGCACCGGCACGTTGTTGTTCGCGTTCTGGAGGTTTTATGTCTATTCATTTTTCGATTCGTCGGGCGGCTGTCTTAGTCCTGATCGCGTCTGCGGCGTCTCATGGCTTGGCGGTTGATCCCATCACGTTGCTGGAGGCCCAGCGCATCGCGGTGGGCCGCTCCCAGCAGCTGCTGGCGCAGGATGCCCTCACCACCGCGGCCAGGGAGCAGGCAGTGGCCGCCGGCCAATTGCCGGATCCAGTCCTGAAGTTCGGTGTGGACAACCTGCCGGCGAACGGTCCCGACAAACTGAGCCTGACGCGGGATTTCATGACCATGCGGCGCATCGGCATCATGCAGGAGTTGCCGCGCGCCGAAAAACGCCAACTCAGATCCGAAAGATACGAACAAGACGCCCTGCGCGTGCAAGCACAGCGCCAGCTGACTTTGGCCAATGTACAGCGAGACACCGCGCTGGCATGGCTGGATCGGTATTACAGCCTAGCTATGCGCGAGCTGATTCAGCAACAGGTGGAAGAAACCCGCCAACAGACCGAGGCCGCCAATATCGCGTTTCGCGCGGGCCGGGGAAGCCAGGCAGACGTCTTTGCGGCCCGCGCCGCCGCCGTTGCGCTGCAGGACCGCATCAGCCAGATCGACCAGCAGGCGCGCAGCGCCACGTTGATGCTGGCGCGTTGGGTGGGCCAGCCCGCTGCCGCACGGCCTCCAACTGGTGTGCCACCCTGGAACAGCCCGCCTCTGCATGGCGGCAGCCCTGAACAGCAGTTCAGGCAGTATCCCGAACTCCTGGCACTGGCTGCCGAGATCGACGCACTGGAAACCGACGCGCGGCTTGCCCAAGCCAACAAACAAGCGGACTGGAGCGTCGAGGCCAGCTACGCCCAACGCGGTCCCGCCTACTCCAACATGGTTTCAATCGGGGTTTCCATACCCCTGCAGTGGGACCAAAAGAACCGGCAGGACCGCGAAGTTGGATCCAAGCTGGCGCTGGTTGAGGAGGCCAAGGCTCGCTACGAAGACATGCTGCGCACCCGGGAAGCCGAGGTGCGAAGCATGTTCAACGACTGGCAGACCGGCATGGAGAGGGTCGCGAGGTATCGCAGCGAACTGATGCCGGCCACCAGACAGCGCGTCGAGGCAGCGCTCACCACTTACCGCACCGGCAAAAGCGACCTTGCCAGCGCTCTGAGCGCTCGCCAAGGTGAGGTTGATGTTCGGATGCAAGCCTTGGCTGTTGAGGCAGAAACGGCACGAGCCTGGGCTCGCCTGAACTTTCTGATCCCGGATCAAAGCACGGCCCTCGCCAACAAGGAAAAACCATGAACAAAAAGTCATTGACCGCCCTGCTGCTGGTAGTGGCCATGGGGGTCTTGGGTGGGGCAGGATACGGCCTGTACATGCTGGGCATAAAAAACGGCACCACCCTCCCTTCATCTACACCGATCGCGCCCGTCTCACCGACCGCGCCTACAACACCGTCAGCGGGACCGCAGAGCATTGCGGAAGGCGAGGAAGCCACGCGCCGCCATATCAGCGCCGGGCTGAAGGCGGGCGACACCGATCCGGCCACAGGCCGCAAGGTTCTGTACTACCACGACCCCATGGTGCCCAGCAGCAAGTTCGACAAGCCGGCCAAGTCGCCCTTTATGGACATGATGCTGGTACCGGTTTATGCCGACAGTGATTCCGACCAGGGCAAAGTCACCGTCAGCCCGCGTATCCAGCAGAACCTGGGGGTGCGAACCGCCGTGGTCACCGAAGGAGCCTTGTCACCGCAGGTTTTCGCAGTGGGCAGTATTGCTTTCAATGAACGCGACCAGGCCATCGTCCAGGCGCGGGCGACCGGGTATGTGGAGCGGCTCCACGTGCGGGCAACGCTGGACCGGGTGTCCAGAGGTCAGCCGCTGGTCGACCTCTACGTGCCTGACTGGGTGGCGGTTCAGGAGGAGTTTCTGTCAGTCAAGCGCATGCAGGGCAACGACCTGGCATCGCTGGTGGACGGTGCGCGCCAGCGCATGCGCCAGGCTGGCATGAGCGACGAGCAGATCCGGAACATCGAAGCCACCGGCCGCGCACAGCCGCGAACCACCATCACCGCACCCCTGGGCGGCGTGGTGGTTGAATTGCTGGCTCGCGACGGCATGACGGTGATGGCGGGCAGCACCCTTTTCCGCATCAACGGCCTGGCCACGGTCTGGGCGAACGCTGAGGTTCCTGAAAGCCAGTCCGCCTTGCTGCGACCAGGTGCCAAGGTGCAGGCGCGCAGCCCAGCCGCGCCAGGAACTACTTTCGACGGCAAGGTGCAAGCCATCCTGCCGGAGGTCAATCCAGCCACCCGCACGCTCAAGGCACGGATGGAATTGGCCAATCCTGGCTCTCGCTTGGTACCCGGCATGTTTGTCACCATGCAGTTCATGGACATGCGAGCAGAAAAAGCTCTCCTGATACCCACAGAGGCGGTCATCCAGACCGGCAAGCGCACAGTTGTGATGCTGGCCGAAGAAAACGGACGCTTCCGGCCTGTCGACGTGGAAGCTGGAATTGAAACTGGTGGGCAGACCGAAATCAAACGAGGCCTGCAAAACGGCCAACGTGTGGTGGTCTCTTCGCAGTTTCTGATCGATTCGGAGGCTAGTCTCAAAGGCGTGGAAGCGCGCCTTAACGAGGTGCCGAAGACCGCGCCTGCTGCCAATGCCCCAAAGCACGAGGGCCAAGCAAAGATTGACGCCATCTCGAAAGATGCAATTACCCTGACCCACGGGCCCATTCCGTCCATCAAGTGGGGGGCAATGACCATGGACTTCAAATCGCCGCCACCCAAAGACCTTCCGCGCAACCTTGCGCCGGGGGACCGCATTGATTTTGAGTTCTACATCGATGCTGAGGGATTGCCGCAGCTCACCCGGGTGTCTCCAGCCGCTTCTGCCTCGACCACCGCACCAGCCGCGCCAGGGAGCAAGAAGTGATCGCCCGGCTCATCCGTTGGTCCATCGTCAACCGCTTCCTGGTCCTGCTTGCCACTGTGATGATTGGCGCCTGGGGGGTGTATTCCGTGCTCAGGACACCTTTGGACGCGCTGCCGGACTTGTCGGACGTGCAGGTCATCATCCGCACCACTTACCCGGGGCAGGCCCCGCGCATCGTCGAAAACCAGGTGACCTACCCGCTGACGACGACCATGCTGTCGGTGCCGGGCGCCAAGACGGTGCGCGGCTACTCCTTCTTTGGCGATTCCTTTGTCTACGTGCTGTTCGAAGATGGCACAGACATGTATTGGGCGCGCTCGCGGGTGCTGGAATACCTCAACCAGGTGCAGTCGCGCCTGCCGGCGGCCGCAAAAGCATCTTTGGGGCCTGACGCTACCGGTGTCGGCTGGATCTATCAGTACGCCCTGATTGACCGCAGCGGAACCCAGGATGCCGGGCAATTACGCGCGCTGCAGGACTGGTTCCTCAAGTACGAGCTTAAAACCGTTCCCAACGTGGCCGAGGTCGCCTCGGTGGGTGGCATGGTCCGGCAGTACCAGGTGGTGCTGAGCCCGGACAAACTGGCCGCCTATGCCATCCCGCACACAAAGGTGGTCGAGGCCATTCAGAAGGCCAATCAGGAAGCCGGCGGATCGGTCCTTGAGTTGGGGGAAGCGGAATACATGGTGCGCGCGTCGGGCTACCTTCAGAGTCTGGACGATTTCCGGGCGGTTCCGCTCATGACTACGCCGGGAGGTGTCTCCGTGAAACTGGGCGACGTGGCACGCATCCAAATCGGGCCTGAAATGCGCCGCGGCATCGGGGAACTTGATGGCGAAGGAGAAGCCACTGGCGGCGTGATTGTGATGCGCTCCGGAAAAAATGCGCTGGAAACCATCGCGGCGGTCAAAGCCAAGCTGGCCTCGTTGCAGTCCAGCCTGCCCAAGGGGGTGGAAATCGTGCCGGTTTATGACCGCTCCGGTCTGATCAACCGCGCTGTGGACAACCTCACCTTCAAGCTGCTGGAGGAGTTTTTGGTGGTCGCTGTGGTGTGTTTCATCTTCCTCTTCCACCTGCGGTCGGCCTTTGTGGCGATCATCTCCCTGCCACTGGGCATCCTGGCCGCTTTCATCGTCATGCACTACCAGGGCGTCAATGCCAACATCATGTCGCTGGGCGGCATCGCGATTGCCATCGGTGCCATGGTGGATGCAGCGGTGGTCATGATCGAAAACGCCCACAAGCACCTGGAGCACTGGGCCCACGACCATCCTGACCAAAAGC
>JAKFXR010000086.1 GCA_021731285.1 Polaromonas sp.
GGGCATGGACGTCTGCGGACAATCGCTGGGGCTGGCCGGCGTAGAAGGCGCCCGCAACAGCGGGTGGACGGACCTGGAGCATGGCGTGTCTCCGTTCGCTTGTTTCTGATTCCCAAAGATGAGCTTGATCAGCGGCCTTGTCAAGCCCGGCCACGCAAGGGCGGGCTGCCCCCTGGCAGTGCCTGCCGGCAGTTCAGTTCTTGAGCTTCCAGCCGGTGCGGAAAATCCACCACACAGCGCCCAGGCACAAGGCCAGGAAGCCAAGGATGGCTGCCACGCTGATGCCCACGTTGACGTCGGCCACGCCGTAAAAACTCCAGCGAAAACCGCTGATCAGGTAGACCACCGGGTTGAACAGGGTGATCTTCTGCCACAGCGGCGGCAACATGTTGATGGAGTAAAACGCACCGCCCAGAAAGGTCAGCGGCGTGATCACCATCAGCGGGATCACCTGCAGTTTCTGGAAGTCGTCCGCCCACAGGCCGATGATGAATCCGAACAAACTGAAAGTCAGCGCGGTGAGCACCAGAAAGCAGAGCATCCACACCGGGTGGGCAATCTCGTAGGGTACAAAAATCCGCGAGGTGGCCAGGATCAGCACCCCCAGCATCACCGACTTGCTGGCCGCAGCGCCCACATAACCGATCACCACCTCCACAAAGGACACCGGCGCGGAGAGCAGCTCGTAGATGGTGCCCGACCATTTGGGCATGTAGATGCCAAAGGAGGCGTTGGAGATGCTTTCGTTGAGCAGCGACAGCATGATCAGCCCGGGGATGATGAAGGCTCCGTAGCTGATGCCGTCGATCTCGCCCATGCGTGAGCCAATGGCCGCGCCAAAGACAACAAAATAAAGCGAGGTCGACAGCACCGGCGAGGCGATCGACTGGGTCAGCGTGCGGAAAGTGCGCGCCATCTCGAAGCGGTAGATGGCGCGGATGGCGTTCCAGTTCATGGCTGGACCTCCTGCAGTGCCGGCGCTGCCTGCTTGCCGGCATGGACCAAATTGACAAAAATTTCTTCGAGCGAACTCTCGCTCGAGCGCAGGTCCTTGAAGTGGATGCCCAACTGGCCCAGTTGCTCAAGCAGGCCGGCGATGCCGGTCTCTTCAAGCTGTGTGTCAAAGGTGTAGACCAGCGCATGCCCGGCCTCGGCCAGCTCCAGCGGCAAGGCCGCCAGTGCCGGCGGCAGACTTTCCAGCGGCACCTGGAGCTGCAGCGTGAGCTGCTTCTTGCCGAGCTTGCGCATCAGCACGGACTTGTCTTCCACCACAATCAGCTCGCCCTTGCTGATGATGCCTATGCGGTCGGCCATTTCTTCGGCCTCCTCGATGTAATGGGTGGTCAGGATCACGGTGACCCCGCTGGCGCGCAGGTCCCGCACCATCTGCCACATGTCGCGGCGCAGCTCCACGTCCACACCGGCCGTGGGTTCGTCCAGAAACAGCACACGCGGTTCATGCGACAGCGCCTTGGCAATCAGCACGCGGCGCTTCATGCCGCCCGACAGCGACATGATCTTGTTGTCCTTTTTGTCCCACAGCGACAACTGGCGAAGCACCTTTTCAAGGTAGGCCGGGTTGGGCGATTTGCCAAACAGGCCGCGGCTGAAGGACACGGTGGACCAGACGCTTTCAAAGGCGTCGGTTGACAGCTCCTGCGGCACCAGGCCGATCAACGCCCGCGCGGCGCGAAAGTCGCGAACAATGTCATGACCATCGACCAGCACCGTGCCGGTCGTGGCCCGGACGATGCCGCAGATGATGCTGATCAGGGTGGTCTTACCTGCGCCGTTGGGGCCGAGCAGCGCAAAGATCTCGCCCTGCTCGATGCTCAGATCCACCGTCTTGAGCGCGTGAAAACCGGAGGCATAGGTTTTGCTGAGTTGCTGGATGGAAATGATGGCTGGCAAACGGCGTCCTGCAGAGGGGTTTGAAAAGGAAAGGCGAAGCGGACCCGCATCTTATCCGCGCTGCGGGAATGGCGCTCGGCGCCTGCGATTTCAGATCCCAGGCATCAGTTGCTACTTATTTGATAGCAGACTATTCAGATGGCTACAGGGCGGAAAGCTCCATCGGTTTGTACTGCCGGCCAGCAGCGTCGAACGACCGGTCTTTGATGAACGAAATCGTCAGTCTGCCCTTGTACCACACCAATAGTTCGCTATCAAACAGATAGCAACACAAGGGCTAAAGAAAACGCTCCAGCAAACGCCGCGAGGCCCGGTCCAGCATGCCCATGTCTTTCACGCTGAAATGCACGCCGTGGCCGGCCGCAATCAACAGCGCCTGGCGGCTCAGGCGGCGTATGTCTTCCTCGCCCTTGAGAACGAAGGTGGTCTCTCCACGGTCGGTCTCCACCGTCCAGGTGCTGGGCGTGCCAAAGCTGGACACGCTGCTCAAGCGCGTGATCTCCGGCACAAAGTCGCGCAAGGCCAACTCCTCCTCCAGCAGGCTGCGCATGGGCGCAGGCAAGGCATCGAGCCGCTCCAGCCAGGCGAGCTCATGGCCGTCGCTGCCAAGCAGGGAAATGCCTTCAGCGGGCGCAGCGATGGGAAAGGCACGAACAGGCACCACGCCCTCATGGCGGCCTGTGGCATCCGTCAGCACCAGTTGGCCCGAGGCATGCCGCACCAGCTCAAAGGGCTGGCTTGACGGGGACGGATTGGAGGTCATGCGGTTTTCCTTCAGACGCTGTCGGCGTGTTGTGCGGCATGGGCCACCTGCGAGGTCGCCAGCGCAATGCGCCCTTCCTCGGCCTCCTGATTGCCTTCGCTGTCGACCTGGCGCGCCTGCGCCTCGTAGAGCCGCCAGTAAGCGCCCTGCCTGGCCATCAGTTCGTCGTGCGGCCCGACTTCGACAACCTGACCGCGGTCCATCACCACCAGGCGGTCGGCCTTGCGCAGGGTGGACAGGCGGTGCGCAATCGCAATCGTCGTTCGCCCCTGCACCAGGTTGTCCAGCGCTTTCTGGATTTCCTGCTCGGTCTCGGTGTCGACCGAGGAGGTGGCCTCGTCAAGAATCAGGATGCGCGGGTCAATCAGCAGTGCGCGCGCAATCGAGATGCGCTGGCGCTCCCCACCCGACAGGCCCTGGCCGCGCTCGCCGACCAGCGAGTCATAGCCCTGGGGCAAGCGCAGGATGAACTCGTGCGCATGGGCGGCTCTGGCCGCTGCCACAATTTCGGCGCGGCTGGCCCCCGGTTGGCCATAGGCAATGTTCTCGGCGATCGTGCCGAAAAACAAAAAGGGTTCCTGCAACACCAGGCCGATGTTGCGCCTGTAGTCGGCCACGCCAAAGCGCCGGATGTCGGTGCCGTCCACGCTGATGCTGCCGTCGGTCACGTCGTAAAAGCGGCAGATCAGGTTGACCAGTGTGCTTTTGCCCGAACCACTGTGGCCGACCAGGCCAATCATCTCGCCCGGCTGGATGGTCAGGTCCAGGCCGCGGATGACGGCGCGGTTGCCATACCGAAAACCCAGGCCGCTCATCTCGATGCGCCCGTGCAACTGCGACATCGGCACCGGATTGACTGGCTCGGGCACATTGGAGACATGGTCGAGGATGTCGAAAATGCGCTTGGCGCCGGACGCCGCCTTCTGCGTGACCGACACAATGCGGCTCATGGAGTCAAGCCGGGTGTAAAAGCGGCCAATGTAGGCAATAAAGGCGGTCAGCACCCCGACGGTGATCTGCTGTTTGGAGACCAGCCAGATGCCAAATGCCCAGACCACCAACAAGCCGATCTCAGTCAGCAGCGACACCGTGGGGGTGAACAGCGACCAGACCTTGTTGAGCTTGTCGTTGACCATGAGGTTGTGGACGTTGGCATCGCGAAAGCGCTGGGCCTCGCGCTTTTCCTGGGCAAAAGCCTTGACCACCCGAATACCGGGAATGGTGTCGGCCAGCACATTGGTCACCTCCGACCAGACCCGGTCAATTTTTTCAAACCCGGTGCGCAGGCGCTCGCGCACCGCGTGGATCATCCAGGCAATAAAGGGCAGCGGCAGCAGGGTCACCAGAGCCAGCCAGGGGTTGATCGAAAACAGGATGACGGCGGTCATCAGGATCATCAGCACGTCGGTCGCGAAGTCCAGCGCATGCAAGGAGAGGAAAACATTGATACGGTCGGTTTCCGAACCGATGCGGGCCATCAGGTCGCCGGTACGCTTGCCGCCAAAGTAGTCCAGCGAGAGCTCCAGCAGGTGGTCAAAGGTGGCGGTGCGCAGGTCGGCGCCTATGCGCTCGGACACCAGGGCCAGCAGGTAGGTGCGGGCCCAGTTGAGCCCCCAGCCGACCAGCGCTGCGGCCAGCAGGGCGCCCAGAATGGCCATCACCTTCCAGGACTCGATCTGCTGGCCGTTCTGAAAGGGGATCAGGATGTCGTCGATCAGCGGGATCGTCAGGTAGGGCGGCACCAGCGTCGCAGCGGTGGACGCCAGCGTCAGGGCAAAGCCGGCCAGCAACTGACCGCGGTAGGGCCGGGCAAAGCGCCACAGCCGCAGCAGCACCCAGGTGGATGGCGCGGTGTACAACTCCCGTGCGCAGGCCGGGCATTCGTCGCTGTCCGGCGCCAGCAGCGCATCGCACAGGGGACACAGGGCCGCATCTTCACCGGCGATGGCCGGCGCCTGGCGCGGCGCGGTCTGCTGCTCGAACAGACGCATCAAGCGCAGCACCTGCACATTGACGGCCAGGGTAAAGCGCCAGTTCGCCAGCCGCCCTGCCCCGCCATGGAGCTCCAGCGTGCCTACCCCGGCATGGTCAAAATGCCTCAGCGACAGGACAACCCCACCGGCAGCCGGGTCATTTGCATGCAGGGCCCAACTGCTCCAGTGACCGGTCTGCGGGTCGTGCGAAAGCAGGCGCCGGTCGGTCAGGACCAGCAGGCCCCGGGAAAAACGAAGTTGCTGGTCAAGGTCAACCAGTACTGTGGATAGAACGTTCTCATTGGCGGCGAGCTGCGTGTGCAGCCCGGTCTGTGCCTGCCAGGCCTCGCTGGAGGCGCCAGTCTGATGAGAATGTTGCATTGTGATGAGAAGAAAGCCGTAAAAGCCGATGCCCTGAATTTCGGGTTCGAAACGGGGATTTTCGCCCAAGCCAGTCCGCTGGACGCCTTATTTGGTCAGCCTGGCCGGAAAAACCTGCTGCAGACAAAGCCAAAGCGCCCTTGCGGGCGCTTTCAAGAAAAGAACGTTGCCCCGGCCCGACCGGTTGACCGAACCCGATAAAAACATGAGCAAACAGGACGACATCGAGCTACTGCGCATCAACTACCTGCGCGGCCCCAACATCTGGACCTACCGGCCCGTGCTGGAAACCTGGCTGGATCTCGGGTCTCTGGAAGATTTCCCGTCCAATCGGCTGCCAGGCTTCAGCGACCGCCTGGTGGCCCTGCTGCCGGCCCTGGTCGAGCACCACTGCGGCGTCGGCGAGCGCGGCGGCTTCATCGAACGCCTGTACGAGGGCACCTGGCTGGGCCACGTGCTGGAGCATGTGGTCATCGAGCTGCTCAATCTGGCCGACATGCCCACCGGCTTTGGCCAGACCCGCAGCACGACGCAGCGTGGTGTCTACCGCATGGTCTTTCGCGCCCGCGATGAGCAGGTGGCGCGCAGCGCGCTGGCCGAAGGCCACCGCCTGCTGATGGCCGCCGTCAACAGTGGCGAGGGCGGCCCCTCCTATGGCGAGGCTGAACTGCGGGACGCGGTCAGCCGCGTGCGCGACAAGGTCGATGAGTGCTACCTCGGCCCCAGCACTGCCGCCATCGTCGCCGCCGCCACCGAGCGCCGCATCCCGCACATCCGGCTCAACGACGGCAACCTCGTCCAGCTGGGCTACGGCGCCAGCCAGCGCCGCATCTGGACCGCAGAGACCGAATTCACCAGCGCCATCGCCGAAGGCATTGCCAGCGACAAGGACCTCACCAAAAGCCTGTTGACTTCCTGCGGTGTTCCGGTGCCTGAAGGCGAAATCGTGGACAGCGTGGAAGCAGCATGGGCCGCCGCCCAGGACATCGGCCTGCCGGTGGTGGTCAAGCCCAGCGACGGCAACCACGGGCGCGGCGTGTCGCTTGACCTCAAAACGCAGGAGCAGTTCGAAGCGGCTTTCCAGCTGGCCGCGCGTCACGGCAGCGAAGTGATGGTCGAGCGCTTTGTGCGCGGCCATGAGCACCGGCTGCTGGTGGTGGGCGGCAAGGTGGTGGCTGCGGCGCGCGGCGAGACCGCGGCCGTCACCGGTGACGGCCGCTCCAGCGTGACCGAACTGGTGGCCACACAGCTCAACAACGACCCGCGGCGCGGCGCCTCGGAGGACTTTCCCCTCAATCCCATCAAGATCGACACGGACACCGCCATCCAGCTGGACCTGCAGCGCCAGGGCCTGGGTCCCGATTCGGTGCCCGCGGCCGGGCAACAGGTGCTGATACAGCGCAACGGCAACGTTTCCATCGACTGCACCGACGAGGTCCACCCCGATGTGGACCACATCGTCTCGCTGGCTGCCCGCGTGGTCGGTCTGGACATCGCCGGCGTGGATGTGGTGTGCGAAGACATCTCGCGGCCTCTGCACGTCCAGGGCGGCGCGGTGGTGGAAGTCAACGCCGGCCCCGGCCTGCTGATGCACCTCAAGCCCGCGGTGGGGGCGCCGCGGCCCGTCGGGCGCGCCATTTGCGAGCACCTCTTTCCCGAGACTGCCGAAGGCGTCCAGCCTGGCCGCATTCCCGTCGTCGGCGTGGCTGGCTCGGTCGGCACGCAGGGCATTGCGCGCCTGGTGGCATGGTTGCTGCAATTGTCCGGGCGCTACACCGGTCTGGCCTGCCGCGACGGCCTGTTTCTGGACGGGCGCTGCCTGGATGCCAGCGATTGCACCCACTGGGAGGCCGGCCAGCGCCTGTTGATCAACCGCGCGGTGCAGGCCGCCGTCTTTGAAAACGGTGCCGACACGATTTTGCGCACCGGCCTGGCCTACGACCGCTGCCAGGTCGGCATCGTCACCGACCTGGGGGGCGCCGCCGCCCTGGGCGAGTTCGACATCAGCGAAGAAGAGCAGATGTTCAAGGTCCTGCGGTCTCAGGTGGATGCCGTGCTCTCCGATGGCGCGGCCGTGCTCAACGCCGCGCATGCCGGTGTTGTAGAAATGGCCGGGCTGTGTGATGGCGAGGTGATTTATTACGCCACCGACCCGGCGCTGGCTGCGATCACCGGCCATCTGGACAGTGGCGGCCGCGCCGTCTTCGTGCGCCAGGGCCAGATCGTGCTGGCCACCGGTGCCAGTGAAGTCTTTCTGCCGGGCCTGGAAAAAATCAACATCTGGCAGGGCCGGCACGCTGCCGGTGCCGAAGCCAGCCTGCCCGCAGCCATTGCAGCGGCATGGGCACTCGGCATACCGCTCAACCTGATAGGCGCAGGCATCGAAGCTTTCGCCTCCAGCAAACCCCCGCCCGGAAAGGGCCACTGATGAGAGTCTCCCGCATCCGCGCCCTGCGCGGTCCCAACCTCTGGAGCCGGCACACGGCCCTCGAAGCGATTGTCACCTGCACGCCAGCCGAACTGTCGATTGATGCGCTTGCCGGTTTCGAGCCCCGGCTTCGCTCGCTGTTTCCGGCCATAGGCGCGCTGCGTCCGGGCGCCTACACCGGGGCCATCTCGCTGGCGCACGTACTGGAGTCGGCTGCGCTGGCACTGCAGGCCAATGCCGGTTGCCCGGTCACCTACAGCCAGACCTCACCGACCTTTGAAGAAGGCACCTACCAGACCGTCGTCGAATACAGCGAGGAAGCCGTCGGGCGTCTGGCGCTGGAGCTGGCGCAGACCCTGGTTCATGCCGCGCTCAACGAATCAGCCTTTGATGTTGACGCAGCCATTGCCCAACTGCGCGACCTTGACGAGGACGAGCGTCTCGGGCCCAGCACCGGCGCCATCGTCGATGCAGCGGTGGCGCGCGGCATTCCCTACAAGCGCCTGACCACCGGCAGTCTGGTGCAGTTTGGCTGGGGAGCGCGTCAGCGCCGTATCCAGGCGGCCGAGCTCGACGGCACCAGCGCGGTGTCCGAGTCCATCGCCCAGGACAAGGACCTGACCAAGAAACTGCTGCTGGCGGCAGGTGTGCCGGTTCCCACCGGCAGGCCGGTCACGGATGCCGACGACGCGTGGGCCGCCGCCCTGCAGATCGGGTTGCCGGTGGTCGTCAAGCCGCTGGACGGCAACCAGGGCAAGGGGGTCACGGTCAACATCGTCACGCGCGAGCATCTGGACATCGCCTTTCGCGCCGCCGCCGAACACGGCGACGTCCTGGTCGAAAAATTCCTGCCGGGCAACGACTTCCGCCTCCTGGTGGTCGGCAACAAGCTGGTGGCCGCCTCGCGCCGGGAGCCGCCCCAGGTGCTGGGCGACGGCCTGCACACCGTGCGCGAGCTGGTGGACATCGTCAACCAGGACCCGCGTCGTGGCGAGGGCCACGCCACCTCGCTGACCAAGATCCGCTTTGACGAGATTGCAGTGGCGCGGCTGGCGGTGCAGGATTTGACGCCCGAGTCAATTCCTGCGCGGGGCCGCCGTGTTGTCTTGCGCAACAACGCCAATCTCAGCACCGGTGGCACGGCGACCGATGTCACGGGCGACGTGCACCCGGAGGTGGCCGCGCGTGCGGTGGCCGCCGCGCAAATGGTGGGGCTGCACATTTGCGGCGTGGACGTGGTCTGCGAAAGCGTGCTTCGGCCGCTGGAGGCGCAAAGCGGTGGCGTGGTCGAAGTCAATGCCGCGCCCGGCCTGCGCATGCACCTGTCACCTTCGTATGGCAAGGGCCGCGCTGTTGGCGGCGCCATGATCAACGAGTTGTTTGCCCCTGGCGACGACGGCCGTGTGCCGGTGGTGGCCGTGACCGGCACCAACGGCAAGACCACCGTGACGCGCCTGATTGCCCATCTGCTCACAGCCAGCGGCCTGCGCTGCGGCATGACCAACACCGACGGCGTCTGGGTCAATGGCCGCCAGACCGACAGCGGTGACTGCAGCGGCCCCAAGAGCGCGCGCAACGTGTTGATGCACCCGGACGTGGACGCGGCGGTCTTTGAAGTCGCGCGCGGCGGTGTGCTGCGCGAGGGACTGGGTTTTGACCGCTGCCAGGTGGCGGTGGTCACCAATGTCGGCACCGGTGACCACCTGGGCCTGAACTACATCACCACCGTGGAAGATCTTGGGGTGCTCAAGCGCGTGATTGTGCAAAACGTCGCGCCCACCGGCTACGCCGTGCTCAACGCCGCGGACCCCATCGTCGCGGCGATGGCCAGCACCTGCCCCGGCAACGTCATCTTTTTCGCGGCCGACCGGCACCACCCGCTGATGGCCACCCACCGCGCCCAGGGCAAACGCACCGTGTATGTGGACGGCAACGCGGTGGTCGCCGCCGAAGGCGCGTGGCGTGAACGCGTGCCACTGCACAGCATTCCACTGACGCGCGGTGGCGCCATCGCCTTCCAGATTGAAAACGTGATGGCCGCACTGGCCGCCGCCTGGGCTGTCGGTGTCACCTGGGACACCCTCAAAAGCGGGCTCGCCAGCTTTGTCAATGACGCGCACAATGCGCCGGGTCGCTTCAATGTGATGGACTACAGGGGCGCCACCGTGATCGCAGACTACGGTCACAACCCGGACGCCATGCGCGCGCTGGTCTCGGCGGTGGACGCGATGCCGGCAACACCCGGGCAGATTCGCAGCGTGGTCATCAGCGGCGCGGGCGACCGGCGCGACAGCGACATCACGGACCAGACGGTGATTCTGGGCAGCGCCTTTGACGAAGTCATTCTCTACCAGGACGCGGCCCAGCGCGGGCGTGCAGATGGCGAGGTGGTGGGCCTGCTGCGCCAGGGCCTGGCCAACGCCAGCCGCACCCGGCGCATCGACGAGATCCGCGGTGAGTTTGTGGCGATCGACACCGCGCTGGCCCGCCTGCGGCCGGGAGACCTGTGCCTGATCCTGATCGACCAGGTCCAGGAAGCGCTGGCTCATCTCGCGGTGTGCGTCAAGCAGTCCAGAGAAAAGCAGGACGCTGCGGCCTGAGCCTGCCGCCCAGGCTCCTAGAGCTCGGCTGCGCGCTTGTAGGCCTGGGCAGCGGCCGGCTCATCGCCGCGCTGCTCGGCAAGCAGGGCCAGTGCCCGCCAGGCGTTGCGATGCAGGGTGATGTCCTGCAAGGCCGGTGCCGCCTGCGAGAGCAATTGCCGGGCCTTGCCCCAGAGCTGGCGCTTGAGGCAGGCCATACCGGCCAGGTACTGCACGTTGGCGTCACGTGAGCGTTGCTGCTGCGCCGCTTCAATACGCGCCAGCCAGGCCGCATCGATGGAGTCCAGCCCGGCCTCGATCACATGGATCAGCTTGATGCGCAGGTTGTCACCGATCTGCGACTGCGGATGCATGACGGGCTCCCACACCTGCAGCAGCCAGCTGCGGGCCAGATCCACGTCGCCGTGCAAAGCCATCAGGCGCGATGCCGCGTGAATCACCAGTTCGGGCATGGCACGCTCGGTGGCGTCCAGTGATTGCCAGGCCTTTTGCAATTGCGCCGGATCATGGGCGGCGCCCAGCAGCTCAAGCGCCAGACCGCGCACCAGGCTTTGCGCCGCCGAAGGCGAAAAGGCGCGGTGCTTGGCCAGCAGGCGGGCGGTTTCAAGCGCTTGCGGGATTTGCCGCGACTGGCGTGTGGCGCGCAGCTTGGTACGCAAAGCCAGGGTGCGCCGCGCCGCGCCTTGCGGCAGCTGGTTCAGCATCTCCAGCGCCCCGGCGGGGTCGCGGTCATCCAGCGCCCAGCGCGCTGCGCGCAACTGGATGCCTTCACGGGTTTCCTGCGCGCTGCGGTGCGGACTGTTCTGCAGCGCCTGTTGGAGGTGTTCGTCGCGCCCGGCCTTGTTTTGCAGGGCTTGTGCACTTTCGGCTACCAGCAAATGGGCCAGCAGCCGCAATTGGGTCGCGCGACCGGCGTTGTGACCCACCGCATCGCCGGAGGTTTGCGCCATCTGGCTCAGGCTTTTTTCCTGGGTCAGGGCGTTCTGCGCGAGCTTGGCCGCGCGGATAAACCGTCCCGCCATGAGGTGCGACAGTGCGTCCATGAAAGCGGCGTACATGGCCCGCTCTTTTTGCTGGGCACGCCAGCGCCTGGCCTCGGCCGGCAGCGAAAACACCACGGCCACTGCCCGCAGCGCCACATACAGCAGGGTAAACAGCCCGGCCAGCAACAGCATCAGCAGGTTGAAGGACATGTCAATGCGGTGCGGCGGCCAGAACAGTGTGACCACCGCCTGGTTGTTGCCGGCGACCAGAGCCACCGCCACCGCAATGCCGAACAGGGCCAGGAGCCAGAGTGCGCCGCGCATTGCAGTTACTTAACGACCTGCTGCCGCGGTCGCCAGCGCAGCCAGGGTTTCGTCCAGGCGCGGCAACTCGCTGGATTTTGTCTGCGCCTGCACCTGCTGCAGCAACTGGAGCGCGGCTTGTGTCCTGCGCGAGGCGGGGTCGTAATATTTGGCGAGCAATGCCTGCACACCGGCCAGGTCTGCGCGCGCGCTGGCCGTTTGCCGGGACAGCAGGCCCAGCCGCGCATTGAGCAGCTTGAGCTTGAGGTTTTCGCGCAGGAACAGGGCCTGCTCCGGCGCCAGCAGCGCGGCATCGGGCTGGTCAATCCGGCTGACCCGCAACAGGCCGCGCGCTTCGTCCAGCGTGGCCCGCACGGTACGCTGCCACCAGGCCTGGAGCGCCAGCCGGTCCGGCAAGCCCGCCGGCGCAGCGGCGGACGCAGCCCGGGCGGGCACGGGGGCGGGAGCGGGCCGGACGGCAGTGCCGGTTGAAAGCGCATTGGCGGTGGGCAACTCGTCCACCAGGCGGGTCAACTCATCGAGTTTGAGCAGCAGGCCAGGCACATCCGTCACCGTTGTCGCTCGGATGCGCTCCACGTCCCGCGCGATGGCGCGTTGCAACGGGTTCAGACGCGGCTGGGCAGCCCGGGACAGGCGTTGATCGGCAGACTTCAGTGCGGCCAGCAGGGGCTCGGCACTACCGGTGAGCTGGGCCTGCTGCTGGGCCAGACGCAAGGCTGAGTCAATGTCCACCACGAGGTTTTCATCGCGCGAGCGCGAGAGGCTTTGCATCAGCTCTTCAAGCTGCGTGCGCTGCAGGCTCACCTCGCTGAGGCGGGTTTCAAGAAGGGTCACGCGCGCGCTGGCTTCGCGGGTGGCCTCCTGCGCCTGCCTGGCGAGGGCGCGTGCTTCAATCGATTGCGTCGCCGAATCGGTGCTGCGCCGGGCCAGTTCTTCCTGAATGTTCACCAGTTTTTGCCACAGAAAAACATTCAGCAGCAAGGCCGCCAGGGCCAGCACCAGCGTCCCAAACAGCCACCGGCGCTCTGGCGGCCATGCCGCGGCAACGCGTTTGCCGGTGGCAAGTGCAGGCGCCGCGGCATCCTCCCGCCTGGGAGGGGTCGCTGGAGGTGAAGAGGTGTTGAATTCGCTGTCGCTCATGGCTGCATCGATTCTATCGAGGCCACGATGTCAGACAGTGTGGGGCGTGACTCTGCAACAACACCCCAACCGGCAGCGCGCACGGCTTTGGCAATTCGCGGGTGGGTGGCAATGGCGCGGGAACCCGACCAGTCATGCGGCGGCAGATGCGCGACGGACTCCGAGCTGCTGAACAACCAGACCGAGCCGTCCCTGGACGCAGTCCGCATCAGTTGCAACTGCGGGGCTGTCAATACCGGGGCCAACCTGCGGTAAACCGCCACCATGTCAACCCGGGCTCCGGCGGCGGTGAACTGCCGGGCCAGCCAGTCCCGTCCGGGGGTGGCTTCGCTGCCCGCTGCGCCCTGCCCGCGCACGATGAGGACGCGGCGGCCCTGCCATGCCTGACGCCCCACCACCGCCCACAATGCCTCCGAGTCAAACTGGCTGGCGTCGGCAGCAGGCGCATCGATTTGCGCTGCACCTACGCCAGCGTCAAGCAGGGCCGTCACCGTGCCCGGCCCGGGGGCCAGAAAACGCAAACGGTTTGCTACTGAATCTGTAGCAATGTTTTCACGCCATTGAAGGGCGCGAGCCGCATTCGATGCAAAGAACCCGTCGACCGCATGGCCGCTGACAAACATCAGGGCAGCATAGCTGTGCAGCTCCTCCCACGCTTGCCGCAAGGGCGCCGGGTCTGGCAGCGCAGCGATCTCGATCAGGGGAAGCGCGTCGGCAGCGAAGCCGAGCCGCCGCAAATCATCGACCCAGCGCAAGGCATCGCGCTCGGGCCGTGTCACGATGACACGCGCAGCGCTCAAGGAGATGGCGCGGCAGCGGTCCACACCGCACCGCCTTCGCGCAGCAAAGCCGCCACCCGTTCCCCCAGGGCTTCGGCCTCGGCAAAAGTGCGGACCGGTGCGCGGTGCACCGCCCGCACCAGGGGCTGGTCACTTCCCTGCCCATCGGGCCCGGGGTCGCCCCAGGCGGCCTCCAGCTGCATGTCACCGGGACCCGCCGAGTCACCGGTGTAGGCCGCCAGCGGCATGGAGCAACTACCGCCCATGGCCCGGGACACGGTGCGCTCTGCCGTCACGGCCAGCCAGGTCGGCTGGTGCGCCAGCGTGGCCAGGGCCTGCATCAAGTCTGCGCGCCCGGTGCGAACCTCAATACCGAGCGCGCCCTGGCCAGCTGCCGGAAGCATCTGGTCGGGCTCAAAAGTACAGCGAATGCGGGGTGCCAGCCCCAGCCGCTTCAGGCCTGCTGCGGCCAGCACAATCGCCTGGTACTTGCCCTCGTCCAGTTTGCGCAGCCGGGTGTCCAGGTTGCCGCGCAAGGGCTCGATGACGAGGTCGGGGCGCAAGGACTTGAGCAAGACCAGACGCCGCAGGCTGGAGGTACCGACCACAGCAGCGCGCGGCAGGTCGGACAGCGATGCATACTGGTTGGACACCAGCGCGTCGCGCGGGTCTTCACGCTCGAGCACACAGGCCAGCGCAAAACCTTCGGGCAGGTCCATGGGCACGTCCTTGAGCGAATGCACCGCCAGGTCGGCGCGGCCTTCCGCCAGGGCAACTTCGAGCTCCTTGACGAACAGCCCCTTGCCGCCCACCTTGCTCAGCGACCGGTCCAGGATCTGGTCGCCCACGGTGGTCATGCCCAGGAGCGTGACCTGCCAGCCGAGCCGGCTTTCAAGCAGCGCCTTGACGTGTTCTGCCTGCCACAGCGCCAGCCGGCTTTCGCGGGTGGCAATGACCACCCGCAGGGGAAGGGAAGAATCTGCGCTCACTCGTAACCTGTCTGTATCTTGGGGGGTCCCCGGATGCTAGCATGCTGCACTGCAAAACAAGAGCCAACAAGGGGTGAACATGGTGACGAAGGCAGGTCCAAAGGGCCCAAGGGAAGTACACGCGACGGCGGCCAGAAACGATGACCGCTCACGGGCCCGTGCCAAGGACAACGAGCGCCCGCTGGTCGAAGACATCCGTTTGCTGGGGCGGATTCTGGGCGATGTCATCCGCGAGCAGGAAGGCGTGGCCGCTTACGAGTTGATTGAGCAGGTGCGCAAGCTGTCGGTGGCTTTTCGCCGTGATGCCGACCACGAAGCCGACAAGGCGCTGAAAAAACTGCTCAAGGGACTGAGCGGCGACCAGACGGTCAGCGTGATCCGCGCTTTCACCTACTTCAGCCATCTCGCCAACCTGGCCGAGGACCGGCACCACATCCGCCGCCGTGCCATCCATGAACGCGCCGGCGACACCCAGGAAGGAAGCATTGAGGTCGCGCTGGCCCGCTTGCGCTGGGCCGGCATCTCGCCCAGAACCATCTCCAGCACGCTGGCGCATGCCTTTGTGTCACCCGTGCTGACCGCACACCCCACCGAAGTCCAGCGCAAAAGCATTCTGGACGCCGAGCGCGACATTGCCCAGCTGCTGACGGCGCGTGATGAAATCCGCGCCCACGCGCTGGCTGTCAACGCCGCCAAGGATGCACTCACCCCGCGCGAGCTGGCGGCCAACGAAGCCGGCCTGCGCGCCCGCGTCATGCAGCTGTGGCAGACCCGTTTGCTGCGGTTCAGCAAACTCACGGTGGCCGACGAGATTGAAAACGCGCTGAGTTACTACGAGTCCACCTTTCTGCGTGAAATCCCGAAGCTGTACGCCGATCTGGAGCGTGAACTGGGCAATCACCCGGTTCATACTTTTTTGCGCATGGGCCAATGGATAGGCGGCGACCGGGACGGCAACCCCAATGTCAGTGCCGACACGCTGGAGTACGCGCTGCGCCGCCAGGCGGAAGTGGCGCTGCGCCACTACCTCACCGAGGTGCATTACCTCGGCGGTGAGCTGTCGCTTTCGGCGATGCTGGTGGATTTCACGCCCGAGATGAAGGCGCTGGCCGAACGCTCGCCCGACATCAATGAACACCGCCTGGACGAACCCTACCGCCGCGCGCTGACCGGTGTGTACTCGCGTCTGGCCGCCACGCTGAAAGACCTGACAGGCGGCGACGCGGCACGCCACGCGGTGGCGCCACAAAACGCCTACCTGCACTCCGAGGATTTCCTGGCCGACCTGCGTGTCATCGAAGCCTCGCTGCGGGCCAACCACGGAAGCGCACTGATCGCCCAGCGCCTGCGTCCGCTGATGCGTGCGGTGGAAGTGTTTGGTTTTCACCTGGCCACGGTGGACCTGCGCCAGAGCTCGGACAAGCACGAAGAAGTCGTCGCCGAACTGCTGGCCGCTGCGCGGGTGGAGCCCCGCTATGCCAGCCTGGACGAGATGGCCAGGCGCACCCTCCTGATCAGCCTGCTCAATGACGCGCGGCCGCTGCGCGTGGTCGGCATGGCCTACTCCGACCTGGCCCGCAGCGAGCTGGCGATTTTCGAGTCGGCCAAAATCATGCGTGAGCGCTTTGGCGCCCAGGCGATACGCCACTACATCATCAGCCACACCGAGACGGTCAGCGACCTGCTGGAGGTGCTGCTGTTGCAAAAGGAAGTCGGACTGATGCAAGGCACGCTGGATCAGCGCGCCACGCACGACCTGATCGTGGTCCCTCTGTTCGAGACGATTGAAGACCTGCGCAACGCCGCGCCCATCATGCGCGAGTTTTATGCGCAGCCGGGCATCGCCCGACAGGTCCAGCGCAGCGGCGCCGAGCAGGACATCATGCTCGGCTACTCCGACAGCAACAAGGACGGCGGCATCTTCACCAGCAACTGGGAGCTGTACCGCGCCGAGATCGCGCTGGTCGAGCTGTTTGACGAACTGGCCAACTCGCACAACATCCAGTTGCGCATGTTCCATGGCCGGGGCGGCACCGTGGGCCGTGGCGGCGGACCGAGCTACCAGGCCATCCTGGCGCAGCCGCCGGGCACCGTGCGGGGCCAGATCCGTCTGACCGAGCAAGGCGAGGTCATTGGTTCCAAATACGCCAACCCGGAGATCGGCAGGCGCAACCTGGAGACCCTGGTCGCCGCCACGCTGGAGGCCACACTGCTGCAGCCGACCAAACCGGCCACCCGGGCGTTTCTGGAGGCGGCCGACACCCTGTCCCTGAACAGCATGAACGCCTACCGCGCGCTGGTGTATGAAACCCCCGGCTTTACCGAGTACTTCTTCAGCGCCACGCCGATTCGCGAGATTGCCGAACTCAACATCGGTTCGCGGCCGGCATCGCGCAAGGCTTCACAGAAAATTGAGGATTTGCGGGCCATCCCTTGGGGCTTCAGCTGGGGCCAGTGCCGCCTGACCCTGCCCGGCTGGTACGGTTTTGGATCTGCCATCGAACAATGGCTGAACGCCGGCGGCACCCCTGCCAGCCGCAAGGAAGCACTGGCCCTGCTGCAAAAAATGTACAAGCAGTGGCCTTTTTTCCGGACCTTGCTGAGCAACATGGACATGGTGCTTGCCAAAAGCGACCTGGCCCTGGCGTCGCGTTATTCCGAGCTGGTCAGCGATGCGCGCCTGCGCAAGAAGATCTTCTCCGCCATCGAGGCCGAATGGCACAGCACTGTCGATGCGCTGGCGCTGATCACCGGTGACAAGCAGCGGCTGACCAACAACCCCGCGTTGCAGCGCTCCATTCGCCACCGTTTCCCCTACATCGACCCGCTGCACCACCTGCAGGTCGAACTGGTGCGGCGTTACCGCGACGGCAAGGCCGACGACCGGGTCCAGCGCGGCATCCACATCTCGATCAACGGGATAGCCGCGGGACTGCGCAACACGGGTTGACGCCAACAAGGGGGATGTAGGCCCGGGCGCAGGCGGCTGTAGTCCCTGTCCTAGGACGACGGCCTGCTTCTTCTGATGGCCCCCAGCATGGGGGCGGCCTAGCATGGAGTTTCGCTCTGGAGTCATGGCGGAGAAGGCTCCGCAGCTCCACCGCCCCCCCTTTGCTGGAGAAAATCATGACGTCCCTGGAGATCATGGCCGATTCGCCGTCTGCCCGCGCAAACGACTTTGTATCGACGGATGCTGCGCAACTGGCTTCGCACATGAGTCATTGCGCGAGTTCACGCAGCCGTTTTTTTGATCTGTACGCCGCAGCCGAATTTCTGCACGCCCTGGCGCGCCCACGCATCGTCACCGTAATGGTCCTTGCGGCCATGGGTCTCAGCCTGATCGTTGTCGCCTGACAACGTGACCGCGGCTGTCCTGAAACGGCTGAACTTAAGCCCTTACGCAAGGCGCTTGCTGCTCGGCCCCGGTGGCGAGGTCCAGCAACCCATACGCGCCGAACTCTTCGGCGCCCAGCGGTTTGAAGAACACGGCCGCAGCCTGGCGGCGGCGCAGGCGGTAGCACCACCCGGAAGTGTCCAGAGCGGGCCCGCTTTTTTTCCACGTGTGCAGGAAAACATTGCGGCGCTGCGGCAGGCTTTTGACTACATCTCCCTGACCTCTCGCAGTGGCCACTATGTGACCCCGGCGGCCGAGTGGCTGCTCGACAATTTCCATCTGATCGAGGCACAGCTTCAGCAGATCCAGGAAGGGGTTCCGCGCCGCTACTACGCCGATCTTCCCAAGCTCGCTGAAAAACCATTGCAGGGACTGCCACGCGTCTATGGCATTGCCTGGGCTTATGTCGCGCACACCGACAGCGTGCTGGACCCGGTGCTGTTTACTGCTTTCCTGCATGCCTACCAGGAGGTCAGTGAACTCAAGCTTGGCGAGCTTTGGGCGCTGCCGACCACGCTTCGGGTGGTGTTGCTGGAGAACCTGCGCCGCATGGCGGACCGCATCGCGTTGAACAAGGTCGCGCGCGAGGTCGCACACGCCGTCTGGGACGACGTCGACAGCTTCACACTGCAAGAGCTCGATCTCCTCCACGGGAGTCTGAAAAACCAGGGTCTGGAGCGCAGCTACCTGACCCAGCTCTGGCAACGCATGCCGGCCGAACGCGATGAGGCAACGCCCGCCTTGACACAGTGGATAGACCGGCACTGCACGGACGCCCTGAACCTGATCGGCGAAGGACAGGGCACCCAGGTCGCGGCCAACCTGACCGTCAGCAACATCATCACCACCCTGCGGCTGATCGGACAGGTGGAGTGGGTGGACCTGATCGAGCCTGTCAGCCACTCGCTGCAAGTCTTGCGGCGGCTGCCCAGCTTTTCGCGGGAAAGCGAGATGACGCGCCAGCAGATCACCCGCGCCATGGAAAGACTGGCCCAGCAAAGCGGTCAATCGGAGCGCGTCGTCGCTGAGGCGGTGCTGGCTCGCGCGAGAATGGCGCAAGCTCCCGGCGCTGCCCAAACCGCTGGCTACTATCTGCTGGGGCCGGGCCGCACCCTGCTGCAGGCCGATCTCCAGCCCGACGACCGCCCGGCGCTTTCCCTGCGGTTTCCGCGATGGCCATTTGCCTGGAGACTCCCGCTTTACGCAGGGGTATGGGCAACGGGCACGGCGCTTCTCCTTGCCTGGGCAGCGACTGCGAGCGGCGCCATGGACTGGACCCGGGTGATCGCGCTGTTGCTGCTGGCATGGCCGGCATCGGAAATGGTGGCGGCCCTGATACACCGCCTGGTGGCAGAGTCTGCGCGCATTCAGCCCCTGGCACGGCTGGATTTCAGCACGGGGATTCCGCCCGAGCACCGGGTTCTGGTGGTCATGCCCTGCATGCTCACCAGCGCAGCTTCCAACACTGCACTGGCACACCGCCTGGGCCTGCACTGGCTGGCCAGCCGTGAGGCCAACGCCCAGTTTGCACTGCTGACCGACTGGACTGACTCGGACACCCGGACCCGGGCCACCGACCAGACCTTGCTCGACGACGTTCTGGCCAAAATACGCCAGCTCAACCAATCCTGGCCCGCGTCCCAGGGCGCAGCCACCCGGTTTGTGGTGTTGCACCGTCCCCGCAGCTGGTGTCCCACGGAAGGCAAATGGCTGGGGTGGGAACGCAAACGCGGCAAGCTGGAGATGCTGCTCAGAAAACTGGTCACACCTGCTGCGGCAGCGCACGAAAACGATTTTCTGGCCATGGGCATGGACATGGCGCTCGCGCCCGACATCGCCTATGTGCTCACGCTCGACAGCGACACGGTGCTGCCACCCGGATCGCTGCGGGAACTGGTCGCTATCGCCGCCCACCCGCTGAACACACCACGGATCGACCGTGCGACACGGCGTGTGACGGCGGGCTACGGCATCCTGCAGCCGCGCGTGGTCACCCCACTGGCCCCCCTTCAGGAGCGCTCCCCTTTTCATGTCATGTTCGCAGGCCAGGGCGGCCTGGATCCCTACAGCAGCGGCTCGTCTGATCTGTACCAGGACCTGTTCGGCATGGGCACCTTCACCGGCAAGGGATTGCTCAACGTCGCCGCCGTCCATGCGACGCTTGATCAGCGCCTGCCGGAAGGCGCTGTCCTGAGCCATGACCTGCTTGAAGGAAGCATCGCGCGCTGCGGTTATGTCAGTGATGTGATGCTCATGGAAGACCATCCGCACCACGCCGGTGTGGCCGCATCGCGCGTTCACCGCTGGACGCGGGGCGACTGGCAGCTTCTTGCGCTGATGGCGCATGCGCGCCGCTTCGGCATTGATGCGCTCGGCGTGTGGCGCATGGCCGACAACCTGCGGCGCTCCACCCTCGCACCGGTGTCCCTGCTGCTGCTGCTCTGGGTGATGGCCACCGCGGCGTTGCCGCTGGGTACGGCTGCAGCATGTGTGCTCGGCGCCTTTCTGGCGGGTCCGTTGTTGGGTGCATTGGCCAGTCTGGTGCCCACGCGCAGGGGAATCGCCTGGCTGCATTTCGCCAGCGCCGGCCTGCAGGACGTGCTGCGAGGCGTGGCAGCTGCGCTGTGGCAGTTCAGCCAGCTTGCGGCCCAGGCCTGGCTCATGCTGGATGCCGTGGCGCGCACGCTCTGGCGTCTGGTCAGCCGCAAACACCTGCTGGAGTGGATGACAGCCGCCCAGGCGCAAGTCGCCGCACGTTACACCCTGCGCGCATTCATGCGCGGCCACGCCGGCGTGTCCGCCGCCTGCGTGGCGCTGGCTGTGGCTGCCTGCTGGAGTTCCTACCCGGTGGCCGGTCCTGGCCTGCTGCTGCTGTGGGCGCTGGGGCCGCTACCGGCCTGGTGGGCCAGCCGTCCGCCACGCAAGCAGCAGGCCACTGAACTGGATGCCGCGCAGAGCGCCTGGCTGCACCAACTGGCTGGGCAGACCTGGCAATTTTTTGAGCGTTGCGTCGGCCCGGAAGACAACTACCTGCCGGTGGACAACCTGCAACTCGAGCCCGAGCCCACGCTGGCTCACCGGACCTCGCCCACCAACATCGGCCTGTATCTCGTGGCCACCGCCTGCGCGCGGGAGTTCGGATGGATATCCACTGCAGAATTGATCACGCGTCTGGAGGCCACACTCGACACCGTGGAACGGCTGCCGAAACACCGGGGGCATCTGCTGAACTGGTACGACACGCGGACCCTGGAAGTGCTGCCGCCGGCCTACGTATCCACCGTGGACAGCGGCAACCTCGCAGGCCACCTGCTGTGCGCCGCACAAGCCAGCCTGGAGCTGGGCCGGCAGGCCGATACCTCTGCTGCCGAGACGGCCGCCTTGTCGCAGCTGGCCGCGCGTTGCGACCGGCTCTGGATGGCCATGGATTTCAGCGGGCTCTACAACACCAAGCGCCACCTGTTTCATATCGGCCTGCGCGTGCACGAGCATGTTCTCGATGCGAGCTACTACGACCTGATGGCGTCTGAAGCCAGGCTGACCAGCTTTCTGGCGATTGCCAAGGGTGATGTACCGCGCCGCCACTGGACGGCCCTGGGCCGTTCCTTTCTGACGGTGGAAAGCACACCCGGGCTCAAGTCATGGTCTGGCTCGATGTTCGAGTACCTGATGCCCTCACTTGTCATGACCGAGCCCGACCAGGGCCTGTTGCACATGTCCAGCCTGGCCGCCGTCAGGGAGCAGCAGGCCTTTGGCAGGGCGCAACACCTGCCCTGGGGCGTGTCCGAATCTGCCTACTTTGCCCAGGACCACACCCTGGCTTACCAGTACGGGCCCTTCGGCGTTCCCAGGCTGGCCCTGCGCCGTACCCCGGCCGGGGACCGGGTGGTCGCCCCCTACGCCAGCGTGATGGCCAGCATGTTCACGCCGCGCGAGGCCATCGCGAATCTGCAGGCGCTGGAGAAAATCGGCGCCCGGGGAGACTGTGGCTTCATGGATGCGGTCGACTTTACCGCCTCGCGCCAGCCCGCCGCACAGGCCTTCAGTGTGGTCAAAAACTTCATGGCACACCATCAGGGCATGTCGCTGGTGGCGCTGTGCAATGTGCTGTGCGCACAGGCACCGCGCCGCTGGTTTGCCCTGTCGCCGCTGGTCCAGGCCCACGAATCCCTGCTGCATGAAAAGACGCCGCGTCAGATCATCGAGAGCGCCGATCCGCGCACGCTGCCCGAGCCGGAAGCCATGGAGGAAGCTGCGCTGTACCACTCGCGCGATGTGGACCCGCTGGCATCGGGCTGGCAGCCCACCCAGTTGTTGTCCAACGGCAGCTACAGCGTGACCCTGCGCGCCAACGGAGCGGGCGTGAGCCGCTGGCGCGGCAAAAACATCTCTCGCTGGCGCGACGACCTGCTGCGCGACGCCTACGGAACCTTTATCTACATTCGCCCCTCCGGCGACAACAAGGTCTCGTCGCTGACCGCCCATCCGGCACCCCACCCTGACTGGCGCTACCAGGCCACGTTTTTTGCGGACCGGGTCCAGTTCGACGCCAGGTCCGCCGACCTGGAAACCAGCACCACCGTGCTGGTCAGCCCCGAAGACGACACCGAGATCCGCACCGTCACGCTGAACAATCTCTCCAGCAGCGAAATGACGCTGGAGGTGATGTCCTGCTTTGAGGCCGTGCTGGCCGATCCGCGCGCGGACGAAGCACATCCGGCCTTTTCGAACCTGTTTGTCAAAAGCCAGTGGCATGCGCAGTGGCGAGCCCTGCTGCTGACGCGCACGCCGCGCCTGCAGGGCGACCCGGTCATGGCGGTGGCGCATTTCCTGGCGTTTGCCGACGCCAACCTGCGGGCCATCGACGTGATCGCCGACAGGCGCACATTCCTGGGCCGCAACCGCGTGGCCTGTCAACCGGCCTTGTTGCCGCAGACCCGGCAAGCCGACGGCGCTCCCATCAACGGGCTCGACCCGGTGGCCGGTCTGCGCGTGCGGCTGCGCATTGCGGCAGGCGCGGTAGCGCGCCTGAGCTTTGCAACCGCCGCCGCACCCGACACCGGCGAACTGGTGGCCCGCATCGACAAATACCTGCAGCCCATGCACGTCGAACGCGCGACGCGCATGGCCGCCACCCTGGCCCAGGTCCGGCTGCGCGACCTCGCTGTCGCACCCGAGCGCCATGCAGCCCTGCAGGACCTCAACACCGCGCTGATGTACACCGCCACGCGTCCGTTGACGGAGCGCGGCATGGTGGACCAGCGGCAACTGTGGCGCTTCGGCCTGTCGGGCGACAAGCCCATCATCCTGGTGCGCATCCACTCGAGCATCGGTCTGTCACTGGTGCAGGCCCTGCTCAGCGCACAGCCGCTGTGGAGTTTCGGTGGCCTGGCCGTTGACGTGGTCATCATCAACAGCGAGGTCAACTCCTACCTCATGCCGCTGCACCGCGATGTGCTGGCGCTGCGCGACCGCACCCGGCGCCAGGCCGAGAACAGTTTTCCGAACAGTGATGCAGGTGGTTTTTTCCTGCTGCGCGACCACGAAATCTCGATCACCGAGAAAGCCGCACTGGCCGGTCTGGCCCGTTTCATTTTTGTGGCCGACGGCCGCCCGCTGGAGCAGCAGCTTGCAGCGCTGCAAGGCGCCAGCGGCCTGCGCCGCCGCGCGGTACCGGTGATCCCGCCGGTACCTGGCACCGCACTCGCCGATCCGCTGTCAGCGCCGCTGGCGGCCCGTCAATCGCCCGCTGGCCACTTTGATGCACGCAGCGGCGAGTTCCGCTTCACGGCGGACAGCCAGCACCGCCCGCCGCGTCCCTGGATCAACATCATCGCCAACCCCGGCTTTGGCTTTCAGGTGTCGGAAGCCGGCGCGGGCTACACCTGGGCCGTCAACAGCAGGATGCACCAGCTCACCCCCTGGTCCAACGATGCTTTGCAGGACCCCGCCAGCGAGCACTACCTGCTGCAGGATCGCGTCTCGCAAAAACTGCTGGCCTTGAGTCCTTCCACCGAAAGCGGCTCAACCCTGGCCTATGAAGTACGCCACGGCCAGGGCTACACCGTGTTTGAATGCCGCCATGGCGATCTCGAAGTCGCCACCACTTTTTTTGCCGACCGCACTGATGCAGTCAAGGTCGTGCACCTGCACCTGCACAACCGGGGCAGCAGCACACGCGAACTGCGCGCCCTCGCCATGGTCGAGTGGCAACTGGCCGCCAGCCGGCAGGAACGCCGTACTGTGCACGGCTGGAAAGCGCCCAACCAGCCCACCGTGATGGCGCAGCAGCGTGAAAGCCGCGCGGGCTTTGGCGGCGCAACTGCATTCTTGTCCCTCGCCGGATTGCCGGACCCGATTCAGTGGACCTGCGACCGCAGCGAGTTTTTTGATGTGGCCGGACGGCTGGTGATGCCCGAAACCCTGGGCCAGCAGGCCGGCGCTGCGGCCGACCCCTGCGGCGCACTGTCGGGTGCTTTCAGCATCGCGCCGGGCAAAACGGTCACACTGTCTTTCATCCTCGGGCATGCTGCCGATGCGGCAGGCGCCGGGCAACTGGCGCGCGACTGGCTGGGCCGCGACGCGGCGCAGGCGCTGGCCGGTGTGCAGCACTACTGGACCGGGTTGCTCGAAAAAATCCAGGTCCGCACCCCCGACCCGCTGTTTGACGCACTGGTCAACCGCTGGCTGATCTACCAGACCCTCAGCTCCCGCCTGTGGTCCAAGGCCGGGTTTTACCAGGCTGGCGGCGCGTCGGGCTTTCGCGACCAGTTGCAGGACACCATGGCTTTTGCGGTGATGGAGCCCGGCCGTCTGCGCGCACAGATTCTGCTCAATGCATCGCGCCAGTTTGCCGAGGGCGACGTGCAGCACTGGTGGCACGCGCCCGGCGGTGAAGGCGTGCGCACCCATTTTTCAGACGACCTGCTGTGGCTGCCGTTTGCCTGTGCGCACTACCTCGACGTGACGGGGGACGCCTCCCTGCTGGACGAGATGGTGGACTTCATCGGTGGACCGGCCATCCCTGAAGGCGCGGAAGACGCCTACTACACACCCGAGCCAGGCGGCGAATCGGCGAGCCTGTTTGAGCATTGCGCCCGCGCCATCGATCGCAGCCTGGCCACGGGTGCCCACGGCCTGCCGCTGATGGGCACCGGTGACTGGAATGACGGCATGAACCGCGTCGGCCATGAGGGGCGCGGCGAGTCGGTGTGGCTGGCATGGTTTTTATGCAGCGTGGTGCAGGGTTTTGCGCCACTGGCCCAGAGCCGGGGGGAGAGCACGCGCGCCGCCACATGGCTGGCCGCGCGCCAGGGCTGGGTGGCCGCCCTGCACAGCGATGGCTGGGACGGACGGTGGTTCCGGCGCGCATTTTTTGACAATGGCGCGCCCTTGGGCTCGGCGGTCAACGAAGAGTGCCGCATCGACCTGATCGCCCAGGCGTGGTCGGTGCTATCGGGAGCGTCCACCGACGAATTCACCCGGCCCGCGCTGCAGGCCATGAACCGGCAACTGGCCGACCCGGACAACAACGAGGGCGGGCTGCTGCGTCTGCTGACGCCGCCGTTGCAGACTTCGGCCAACAACCCCGGCTACATCCAGGCCTACCCGCCAGGCGTGCGCGAAAACGGGGGCCAGTATTCGCATGCCGGCGTCTGGGCCCTGATGGCGCAGGCGCAAAGCGGCGACAGCGACGCAGCCTGGGCCAGCTTTCGGGCCCTGAGTCCTGCGCATCGCAACGCTCACCCCACACGCGGCCCGGTTTACGAACTGGAGCCCTATGTATTGGCCGGCGATGTGTATGGCGCGCCTCCCTACACAGGCCGCGGGGGCTGGAGCTGGTACACCGGCTCGGCCGCCTGGCTGCACCGCGCCGCGCTGGAGACCCTGCTGGGCCTGTCGGTGCGCCAGGGCCGGCTTTCACTGACACCCTGCGTGCCTGACGACTGGCCCTCGTTTGACATCACCTTGCGTCTGGACGCCCGCGTCGTGTCGATCTACTGGTTGCGCACCGGACAGGTGCCCGGGAGCGGGCTGCGGCCTGACCGCTTCATCACACCAGGACAGGTACTGCTGCTCTCGGAGTTGCCGGAACATGCGGTGGTTCTGGTTCAAGCGGCGAGTTGAATTCGTTTGCTATATTTTTCATAGCGCACTATTCCCGTCATCAAAGGGCGTGAGGCCCTTTTATTCTGCAGAACAACTACTCCCCATGCACTTCGGCGCTTCTGCGCGGTTCGTGCTTTTCCAGCACGGTCGCCACCGCGCGCCTGAGTTTGCCGGCGGCCCCGGCGATGGCTTGATGGGCATTGCCGGCCCGCTCCTTGACCACCACCGGTTCCAGGCCGACCAGGCGCGCTTCCAGCGTGCACTGGATCTCGTCCGGCGTGACCTTGACATGGCTGTTGGCGTCGCTGAGGTGGGCTTCGACACGGGTCACCTGTTCGCCAAAGCGTGCCAGCGCGTCCTTGACAACGGCATTCAGGTGTTCGGCCATGGGCTGGCCGCCCTCCACGTGGTGATCGGTGTTCAACAATATTTGCATGGGGCTATCCGGTGAGTTGGTGCGCGCCGGGCGCAGGGAAGAAAAAGGCTGACCCAAGGTCAACTGTCTTCATGGTGACCCCGCCAGCCTTGACGCACAACGGCGCGGCAGGGCCTGTGTTTGTAGGCGCACGCCTACCCGCTCAAGACCCCGCGAAACCGCCCATGCGTTTCAGACGGAGATGAAGCTCGATGTCTTTCCATGCCGTGCGCCGGATTCATGTCCAATAAGCCCATGGAACAAGCGAACAACATCCCGCCGCGACAGGCCGGACCGCAAACCCCGGCCCTGCCAGCGGTTCTTCATGCCAGAGGAGTGCGCTTTGCCTACCCGGAGCGCCAGCTGCTCAGCGGCTGGTCGGCCGCCCTCTCTCCCGGGCTGACGCTGGTGCGTGGCGGTGACGGACGCGGCAAGACCACGCTGCTGCGCCTGCTGGCGGGGCAATTGCCGCTCGATGCGGGAGAGTTGCACATGCACGGCATCAGCCTTGCCGACCAGGCGCAGGCCTACCGCGCGCAGGTGTTCTGGATGGACCCGCGATCGGACGCCTTCGATCAGATGACGCCGGTTGACTACTTCGCGGCCCAGCGCGGCTCTTATCCCGGGTTTGACAACCGGGCGCTCGACAGGCTGGTTGATGGCCTGGCGCTGGAGCCGCAGCTCAACAAGCAGCTGTACATGCTGTCCACCGGCTCGAAACGCAAAGTCTGGCTGGCCGCGGCCTTTGCATCCGGGGCTGCCCTGACCCTGCTGGACATGCCTTTTGCGGCGCTGGACAAGGCGTCGATCGGTTTTGTGCTGGGACTGCTGGAAGAAGCGGCCGGGGACCCGGTGCGCGTGTGGGTTGTCGCGGACTACGCAGCACCTGGTGCGGCGCGCCTGGCGGGTCTCATTGATCTGGGCGACTAGGCGCTGGTTCCATTCACTCTCAAATCAATAGCAGCCTGTGAGCGCCGGACAAGGGCCGGAGGGCTAAACCATGCTCAAAGACCGTCAGTCCGGCCGTTTGGCCCCGTTGTCGGCGGAATAGGAGGCCCGCAGGTGCGCCGGCCTCACCGAGCGCCTGCGCACGCGGATGTTCAGCATTTCGACCCCGACGGAAAACGCCATGGCGAAGTAGACATAACCTTTGGGTACATGGTGGTCAAAGCCTTCGGCAATCAGCACCACGCCAATCACCACCAGGAAGGACAGCGCCAGCATCTTGACGGTGGGATGCTCGGACACAAAGCGGCCAATGGCGCCAGCAAACAGCATCATCAGCCCGACCGACGCGATGACCGCGGCCACCATCACCGCCAGCTCGTCGACCATGCCGACGGCCGTGATGATGGAGTCCAGCGAAAACACCATGTCCACCACCATGATCTGCAAAATCACCGCGGCAAATGTCGCCTTGACGGTGCTGGACGCGTGGCCCTCCTCGCCTTCGAGGGATTGATGGATTTCGCCCGTGCTTTTCCAGATCAGGAAAAGGCCGCCGGCGATCAGGATCAGGTCGCGCCCGGAAATCTCCTGCCTGAGCACAGTGAACAGCGGCTCCACCAGCCCGACGATCCAGGACAGCACCAGCAACAGACCGATGCGCATGAACATGGCCATGAACAGGCCCAGGCGTCGGGCGAGCACCTGTTTCTCTTTGGGCAGCTTGTCGACAAGAATCGAAATAAAGACGATGTTGTCGATGCCCAGCACCAGTTCGAGTGCGGTGAGCGTGCCAAAGGCAATCCAGGCTTGCGGGTCGGTCAGCAATTCCATCATGTTTTACCTCTTTTGTTCAGTCGAGCATCGGTGTGCCGGCGCTTGCGCCTGCGGTCCGGTTTTTTCAAGCAGGGGCCGCGGGTCCGGCTTTGCCGGCCCGCAGGCGCAGCGCCCCCTCGGGGGGCAGCGCAGTACACGCAGTGACAAGCGTGGGGGCCAATTCACGATCCCAAAAACTCGCCTATCGGCTTGAGGTCATCGACCCGGTCGCATATCGCCTTGACCATCATCAGGATGGGAATGCCCAGCAACAGACCCCAGACACCCCACAGCCAGCCCCATGCCAGCAACCCGACGAATACCGCGACCGGGCTCATCTGGCTGGTGCGGCTGGTCAGCCAGGGCGTGATCAGATTGCCAACAATGGTGTGGATCACCAGGGAGGCGCCCCCTATCATGAGCGCCATGTTGAGCGTGCCGAACTGCAAAAACCCGACCAGGGCGGTCGCCACCGCAGTGACGAGCGAACCCACATAGGGGATCAGGTTGAGCACGCCGGCCGCAATGCCCCAGACGGCAGCGTTGTTCAGACCGATGGCAGCCAAGGCCGCCCACGTCAACAAACCCACCAGCACGCTGACCAGCAGCTGGACCTGCAGGTAGCGCTGGATCTGGCCGGTGACCTCGTGCAGCGCCTGCAGGGTGATTTTCTTGCTGCTCAGACTCGGTCCGGCCAGCTTGAGAAGCTTGCGCCGGAAGGTGTCGCCCGAGAGCATGAGGAAGTAGGTCAGAAAAATCACGACCGTGGCCTGGCCGATCACGGCAATCAGGCCGATGGTGCCGGTCCAGAGGTAGTTGCTGACGTTAAAGCGCGAAGGCTCGACGACCACCCGCATCGCGCCACGCGAGCTTGTCGGCGAAGAGGTGCTCTCCTGGGCGGCCTGCTCGATCTGCGAGGCAGCCTTCTGCACAGTTTCCAGCGCGCTTTCAGATTTGCCGCTGCGGTTCTTGACGGCCTGCCGGAACTTCTGGGCCGCTACAGGCAGCGATTCCACCAGCTCCGAGGCTTCGTCCCGCAGCGAATAGGCCGTCGTGCCAAGAATGCTGAAAATGGCCACCAGCAGAACTGCCGAGCTCAGCCAGCGCGGCACACGCCGCTGCTCCATCCAGTTGACCACGGGAGACAGCGCATAGCTGCAGAGCACGCTGAGCATGACGGGAATGAACACAGCCTTGGCCCAGTGCAGGACGAAAAGACAGGCCAGCCCCGCCAGCACCACCAGCGATATATTGCGAATATCAACCGGCATGTGCAAAAGCACGCGCGCCACCTCCGTCTCGGTCGTCGGCGCCGGAGCGTCTTTGCCAGCTGGCGCTTCTGCGTGGAGTTCGTCCGTCATTCTTCTTTTCCTTGGATAGCCAGTCCAGCCCGGCACAAGGCAGTATGTGCCGGGTTGGCTGGACCTTCAACCGTATAAACCGTGAAGCGCTGTAGGACGCCTCCACTGGAATGCATGTGTCACGACGGATTCAACTTGCCCCCTGAACGCCGAATC
>JAKFXR010000090.1 GCA_021731285.1 Polaromonas sp.
CTTGTTTGCCAGCGCGGCGTCGGCGCTGGCAAACAAGTAAGGCGCAGCCGGGGGCGGAGGGGAGGCGTGGAAAACGAGGGGCAAGCGGGCCGCGGCGGGAGACAGCGCGACCGTATGGCAAGCCTGGCAGGCCGAGCATGACTCGCAATGGCTGTTTGCCGCCGAGGACGTGTCCTCCTGGTCGGGGTGGCCCGCACAGTCCGGCGCAGCCTGAGCGGCGTCCTGCATCGAGGCATTGTGCTCAAAATGCGATGCTGCCCTTATACCTTGAGGACTTTCAGCTATTGTTTTAATAGCAACCTGCCGGGCATGGGTGCTTGCCATGTCGGTCGCCATGGCGTCGCCCACCCAGCCGCGCAGGGGCAGCAGGGCAATCATGAGGGCGAAGATCAGGTGGCGCATGGATTGAATGATACGTCGTCAGGCGAGAAAGTTCACTTTTCGTGGGGTTTCCTGAAAGCTGAAGAGGTCAAGCTCGCAGGGCGGCGGTGGGCAGGCACCGCCCGGGCGCAGATTTGCCCGGGGCCATCCTTACATCCGGTATCGTGCGCGAGCGGGGGGGGATTGATCTGTATCAACATCGCCGCGGTGGTGAACTTTCATACTGGGATGAGCAGCTCGAATCCGGAGGGACGTCGGTTTGGGCATGAAACGGTCAGCAGTGCAGACCCTGGGGCGCGATCAGCACACCGGGTGACAGCATCTCCAGAAGGAACGCCACCATGCAAGCCCTCGTCTATCACGCCCCCGGCCTGGCCGATATTCTTCAGGTGTACGACACTTTCAGCCGGGCGGCTGAAACGAGGGCCTTGAATATGAAGGTCGAAGCCTGAGGCGACCATGGTGCCACCAGACCGCAAAGGCGATCCGTCGGTCACAGATGCCGACGAAGTGGCCAGGAACTTCGGGGCAGACCTTCAAGCCGGACTCACGTCGCAGGAAGCGGCGCGACGTCTCGCGGTGGACGGCGCGAACGAATTGCACGCCGCCCCGGCGGTTCCGGCCTGGCGTCGTGTCCTGGCGCATTTTCAGGACCCCCTGGTCTACCTGTTGCTCGCTGCCATCGTCATCGCACTGGCCGCCTGGGGGGTTGAGGGTGCGAACGGCTGGCCGGTGGATGCCATCGTCATAGCCGCCGTCGTGCTGCTCAACGCGGTGTTGGGTTATGTGCAGGAGGTCAAGGCGGTCGACGCTGTCGCTGCGCTTGACCGGATGACGGCGGCCACGTCGGCCGTCGTCCGTGACGGCCGCGAGCTGCGCGTGCCCAGTGCCCACCTGGTGCGGGGAGACCTGCTGGTTCTCGGAGAAGGTGATTCGGTTGGAGCCGACGGTCGCCTGGTGCAGGCCGCAACCCTGCGCGTTCAGGAAGCGTCGCTCACGGGGGAGAGCGAGGCTGTACTGAAGAACCCGGCCACGTTATCCAGTCTGGGCACGCCCGGAGATCAGCTCAACATGGTTTTCAAGGGAACGGCGGTCGCGCGGGGCACTGCACGCGTGGTGGTCACGGCAACAGGCATGGCGACCCAGATAGGTCTGATCGCCCATTTGCTGGAAGTCACCCCGGAAAAACCGACACCGCTGCAAAATGAGGTGGCCAGCGTCGGGCGCATGTTGGGCCTGGCGGTGCTGCTGATTGCCGCCGTGGTGGTGGCAACGCTTCTGATGGTTTCTGACATACGCAGTGCCGCTGACGTGATTGCCGTGCTGTTGCTCGGCGTGGCCCTGGCTGTAGCGGCTGTGCCGGAAGGCCTGCCGGCGATCCTTTCAGTGGTGCTGGCCCTGGGCGTGCAGCGCATGGCGGGGCACAACGCCATCGTCAAAAAGCTGTCGTCGGTGGAGACTTTGGGCTGCGCTTCGGTGATCTGCTCTGACAAGACCGGCACGCTGACCCGTTCGGAGATGACCATTGAGCAGGTGATGACGACCTCGGGCGGTACCCATGTCACTGGCGTCGGGTACACGCCCCACGGCCAGGTGGAGAGTGCAGGCCTTGCGCTGACCGCCGGGCCGCTGCGCGCAGAGCAAATCGTGGTGCTCAGCGGTGGCAGCCTGGCCAGCAACGCAGACCTGCGCCAGGGGGCGGGCGGTGCGTGGGAGATTCACGGCGACCCCACCGAGGCAGCCTTTCTGGTGGCTGAACGCAAACTGGGTGTGGGCGAACGCCGCGTACTGCGGTTCGAGCGGGTGCGTGAGATCCCGTTCACCTCCGAGCGAAAAATGATGTCTGCCATCGCGGTTGACCATGAGCATGGGGGCGAGCGTGTGCTGGTCGCCAAGGGCGCGCCAGACGTCCTGCTTCAAAGGTGTACCCGTGTCCGTGTGGGCATGGAGGTGGTAGCGCTGGACGCATCGCATCGGGCCAGGCTGCTGGCTGACGTCAACACGCTGTCTGATGCGGCGCTGCGTACTCTGGCGGTGGCCTACCGCCCGCTGGCCGCGAACGAGGATCTGGAAGGCGGTGAGGCCCTTGAGCACGACCTGATTTTCGCCGGGACGGCGGGCATCATTGATCCACCGCGCGAAGAAGCGGTGCGTGCTATCCACGAGGCCAGCCGCGCCGGCATCCGCACCATCATGATCACCGGGGATCACCCTCGCACGGCCGCGCGTATTGCTGCCGACCTTGGCATCGGGAATTCCGGGGGTGTGGCACTGACCGGGCTCGAGCTGGATGCGCTCGACGACGCTGGTTTGCGCGAAGCGGTACGCACGACCTCGGTTTTCGCACGCGTGTCCCCCCAGCACAAGTTGCGCATCGTCAGTGCGCTGCAGGCCGAAGGTCATGTCGTGGCCATGACGGGCGACGGCGTCAACGATGCGCCGGCACTGAAAGCCGCGGATATCGGCGTCGCCATGGGTGTGACCGGTACCGAAGTGACCAAGCAGGCAGCGCGGATGATTCTGGCCGATGACAACTTTGCAACCATTGTTGAGGCGGTACGCGAGGGTCGTGCCATTCTGGACAACATCCGCAAATTCCTGCGTTATCTGCTGACTTCCAACATGGGTGAGGTGCTGACTGTCTTCCTCGGGGTGGTTGGAGCGGGCGTGATCGGCCTCCACGGTGGCGGTGAAACCGTTGTGCTGCCACTGCTTGCGACACAACTGCTGTGGATCAACCTCATCACCGACTCCGGCCCCGCGTTGGCGATGGGGATGGATCCACCCACCGACGACCTGATGGGCCGCAGACCACGCCACCCGGACGAGCGACTCATTGATGGCCGCATGTGGGCGACCGTCATTCAAACAGGTCTTGTTATCGCGGCGGTGACACTGCTTACCATCGACCTGTACCTGCCACGGGGGTTGATTGAGGGCGACTCTGACCTTGCGACGGCCCGGACCGCTGGCTTCACGGTGCTGGTGTTTACCAGTCTGTTCACATGCTTTACCGCGCGCTCTGAAAACGCCAGCGCATTTGTCGCGCTGTTCGTCAACCCATGGCTGTGGGTCGCTGTCGCGCTATCGGCCTTGTTGCAGGTGGCGGTGGTCCATCTCCCGTTTCTGAACCTTGCTTTCGGCACCGCGCCATTGACGCTCGCCCAGTGGGGGGTATGTATTGCCATGGCCAGCGTGGTGTTGTGGTTCAGCGAACTGCGCAAGCTGATAAGCCGTGCCCCATAGGGATCAAATTCAAATCACGACCAACCATCACAGCACCCCTGCAGTACCCACGTAACCAAGGAGAACCCCCCATGACTACCGAAGCACGCCCATCTGTTGCACCGGCTGCACCCAGCGCAACTGGCAGGACCCTCGTTGCGAAACTTGGCCTCGTCGCGGCACCTGTTGCCTTGCTCGCCGTATTGTGGATGCCCGCAGCGCAGGGCTTGCCCCTGGCTGGTCAGGCCATGTTGGCGATTCTTGCCTTTGCTGTCATCGTATGGATGACCGAGGCGCTTGACTACGCGGTGAGCGCTGTGGTGATAGGCGCACTCATGGTTTTTTTGCTGGCCTACGCCCCCGATGCTGCCAGGCCGGCAGGCGCCGACATGGGTACCGCAGCGGCGCTCACACTGGCGCTCTCCGGCTTTTCCAACAGTGCCGTGGCGCTGGTGGCGGCAGCCTGCTTCATCGCCGCAGCGATGACTGCAACTGGCCTGGACCGGCGCATCGCGCTTGTGGTTTTGTCAAAAGTCGATGCCCGAACCAACCACATCGTTGTCGGCGCCATGGTCGTGGGCTTCCTGCTGTCTTTCATCGTGCCAAGCACTACAGCCCGCGTGGCCTGTCTGGTCCCCATCATGATGGGCTTCATCCTGGCCTTCAAGGTGGACAGGCGCAGCCGCTTTGCCGGTTTGCTGGTGATGACTGCGGCGCAGACAGCCAGTGTGTGGAATGTGGGTATCAAAACTGCCGCAGCGCAAAACATGGTCGCGATAGGGTTTATAGAAAAGCAGTTTCAGAGCACGATCACCTGGGTCGAGTGGTTTGTCGCCGGTGCGCCGTTTTCGGCCCTGATGAGTGTGGCTGTCTACTTCATCATGACCCGCATGATGAAACCGGAGATGGCGGAAATCGAGGGTGGGCGGGCGACGATACGCGGGCAACTCGATTCACTCGGAAAAATGACAGGCAGGGAGTGGAAGCTGCTGGCCATTGTTCTGGTGCTGCTTGGCTTCTGGGCGACTGAGAAGGTGCTGCACGACTTTGATACCTCTTCGACCACCATTGCCGCCATTGCCCTCATGTTGGTGCCCCGCCTGGGCGTGATGGACTGGAAGGAGTCGCAACGAGGCTTTCCGTGGGGGACCGTGATTCTTTTCGCCGTGGGGATCAGCATCGGAACTGCGCTGCTGAAAACCAGTGCAGCGGGCTGGCTTGCCAACCTGATCGTTCAGAACCTCGGACTGCAGCAGGCCAGCGCTTTCGCCATTTTGATGTTGCTGTCACTTTTTCTGATTGTTATCCACCTGGGCTTTGCCAGTGCGACGGCGCTCGCCTCCACCATGATTCCTATCATCATCAGTGTTCTGATGGCCGTGCAGACGCCGGGCATCAACGTGATCGGCATGACCATGCTTTTGCAGTTTGTGGTGAGTTTTGGTTTCATTCTCCCGGTCAATGCGCCGCAAAACATGATCGCCTACGGAACGGATACCTTTGATGCGCGGGATTTCGTTCGTACCGGGCTGGTGATCACTTTGGCGGCCTTTGTGCTGCTGGTCATTTTTGCGCTTACTTACTGGTCGTGGATGGGCTACCTGACCAAGACAGTTTGAATTGATCCATCTCAAGGAGGCGCTGTGCGGAGTGGTTAGCCTGTAGCTGTACGCAAAGTGTTGATTAATTTTATTGAAGGGAATTGTCATGAAAGTCAATGAAGGCCTGGTTGATCGTGGTCTGCGGGTTGCTGCAGGGCTTGCCCTCATCGGGTTGTCGATTTCCGGCACCATCGGCATGTGGGGCTATGTCGGCCTGATCCCTCTGGTGACCGGTGCGCTTGGCTTATGCCCCATTTACAGCCTGCTGGGCATCAACACCTGTCCCGTGCGGCGGGACTGAGTTTCCCGTGCATCGCAACGGGATTGACGCGTGTCCAAATTGATCACACAGGTCATGACGTTCATGGCCCTGGCTGGAGCCGGAGCCGTGGTGCAGGCGCAGCCGGTGCCTGCCGCAACAAGGGGGCAACTGCTGTACTCGACCCATTGCATCACCTGCCACACGACACAAATGCATTGGCGTGATAACAAGCTCGCCTATGACTGGGACAGCCTCAACTTTCAGGTACGTCGCTGGCAGGGCAATGCGGGCTTGCAATGGGACGACGCCGATATTGCCGAGGTCTCGCGCTACCTCAATGACGCCATCTACAAGTTTCCCCAAGGGGCCCGCGTGAGTTCCAGCAAATGACCGGCAGACGTGTCCTCCTGATTCAGGGGCACCCCGACGCCAGCGAGCCGCACTTGTGCCATGCGCTTGCGTCCGCCTACGCCACGGGCGCGCAGGAGGCAGGCCACCTTGTGCGTCGTATCGAGGTGGCTGCGCTGGGTTTTCCCTTGCTTGCAAGTCAGAAGGCCTGGGAGACCGGTCTGCTTCCCGCAAGTCTCCAGCAAGCTCAGGAAGACATCCGTTGGGCCGAACATCTTGTGCTGTTCTTTCCCCTCTGGCTGGGCGACATGCCGGCACTGCTCAAGGGCTTTCTGGAGCAGGTGGCCCGGCCCGGATTTGCATTCACGCGTGAGGAGGGCGGCAATCCCTTTGGCAAGAAGGGCCTGACAGGGCGCTCCGCTCGCGTCGTTGTGACCATGGGGATGCCCGCGCTCGCCTATCGCTGGTATTTCCGGGCCCACAGCCTCAAGTCACTGGAGCGCAACATCCTCGGATTCGTAGGCATTTCGCCGGTGCATGAGACCCTGATTGGATTGACGGGGAATATGAAGTCCGAAGACGCCGGGCACTGGTTGATGAAGCTCAAACGCCTTGGAGAAAAGGCGGGCTGACGTTCAACGGGTCCGCAAGAGATGTTGAAAGCAGTTGACCTGCATCAACAGGGCTGATTTCGCAAGTTTCCATACTGGGGTGGATTTCACTCCAAGGATCTTCCATGTACAAGCGAATTCTCGTCCCGGTCGATGGCAGCCCAACCTCCATCAAGGCGCTCACGGCAGCGCTGGAATTGGCCCGAATGGGCGGGGGCCGTATCCGGCTCGTCTATGTGGTGGAGGAAATGGTTTTTCTTGCCAGCTATCAATTTGGCGGCGCCTCGCCAGACATGGTTCAAATCATGCGCGATACGGGCGCCAAGGTCCTCAAGGATGCGATGGCGATAGCCCAGTCCGCGGGTGTGGAGGCAGATCAGGTGCTTCTTGACACGCCCCCTGGCCGCCTGGGCGAAGCCGTCGCCAGCGCTGCAAAACTTTGGGAAGCCCATCTGATCGTTGTGGGCACCCATGGCCGCCATGGCGTCGGGCGCTTTTTCATGGGCAGCGGCGCGGAGCAGATCATCCGGATGGCGCCCGTGCATGTGCTGGTGGTGCGCGATCCCTCGGCAACCTGAACCAGGGCTTCACGCGCCATCCCACCGCAACTCCCGCCGGGCTTGTTGCAGCACGGCCCAGCCACTGGTAATGGCCAGGCCAGCCATGATGGCTGCCACCGCCAGGTCGGGCCAGGCCGTGCCGGTACCGAAGACGCCCAGTGCCGCAACCATCACCGCCATGTTGCCCAGGGCGTCGTTGCGGGTGCACAGCCACACGCTGCGCATGTTGGCGTCACCATCGCGCCAGGCGTAGAGCAGCGCTGCCACGCCCAGGTTGGCCAGCAGGGCCAGCAGACCAATGGCGCCCATGGTCAGTGCTTCTGGCGTGCCGCCTTGACTCAGCATCCACAGAGTTCGAGCTCCTACAAACACACCAAACGCCAGCATGCTGGCGGCCTTGAGCAGCGCTGCCCGTGCGCGCCACACCAGACCCATGGACAGCACGGTCAGGGTGACAGCGTAGTTGGCTGCATCGCCAAAGAAGTCAATGGCGTCAGCCAGCAGCGACGTGGAGCCGGACGACAGGCCTGCGCCGATCTCGACGCCAAACATCAGCAGGTTGACGACCAGGGCCACCCAGAGGATGCGGCGATAGCGCGGGTTGTTGGCGCCGACGGCGCTGGCGGGTGGTTCGTGGTTGCAGCAGTGGGCGGACATGTGGTTGGTTCCAGTTTTGTAGTCGGTGGCATGATTACAAACTCTAAAGTCACTTCAAGGTCAAGTCATGCCGGCAGCAAGTCCATTGTCATCGCGGGGTTATCAGATTGGCGAGGCCGCGCGTCTGAGCGGCGTCACTGCGGCCAACATCCGGTTCTACGAGAAGCAGGGGCTCCTGAGTCCGCAGGGGCGCGGGGAGAACGGCTATCGCTTCTACAGCCAAGGCGATGTGCATCAGTTGCGTTTTATCCGCCTGTGCCGGGCCATGGACATGTCGCTGGACGAAGTGCGCACCTTGCTTGCGCTGGACCTGAACAAAAAACGCGACTGTGCCACCGCACGCGAAGCGCTGGACGACCACCTCGGTCATGTGCGCGCCCGGCTCGCGGAGTTGAAGGCGCTGGAAAAAGACCTGAAGGCCTTGCGCAACCGATGCGACGGCGGCGATACGCACTGCCACATCATTGAAGCCCTGCATGAGCTGGCCGACGCGCCGCAGGGCTCAGCGCCGCTGGCTGGAACCGCCCGCAAGCGCCACGTCTAGGGTGCAGGCGGCCTGGCTTTGCCCAGTTGCAGTCTGGCGGTGTCCAGCCATGTCTGCAGGCTGTCCAGCAACTCCCGCTGGCTGAAGGAGCAGCTTTCCTCGGTAAAGAGCGCACTCGATTCCAGCCGGTTCAGCAGTTGCAAAAGCACTTCGGCATAACGCCCGGGAAGTGCCGACAACAGCACCGGCTGGTTCTGTGCGAGACGCGAAAACGCTGCCACGCCGAGCGAATCATCGCGCAGCTGCTGCAGGGCATCGGCTAACAGACCGAGCTGATCGGCTGCGCTGGTCATGGCAAGGCTGCCGGGGCGACCGCAGGACGCACCTGCGCGGGCTCGAACGCCAGTGTCAGCAAGGCCAGCAGGGCGAATGGAACGCCCACCCACCCCAGCTGCGACAGGTGAATGTGGCCCAGGACCGAGCCGCTGATCACCGCGCCCAGCGCTGTGCCCACATACAGCATGGAGCCATTGAGGCTGAGCAGCAGGGGCGCCTGTGCCGGGGCCAGACTGGCCAGCCGGCTTTGCTGCGGTGCCATCATGCCAAAGCCCGCAATGCCCCAGACCACCAGCGCGGCCAGGGTCGCGGCCAGGTGGCCGCGTGTAAGAGGTAAAACTGCCATCATCAGCGTCAGTACGGTCATCTGCACACGCATGGTCCGCAGGGAGCCAAAGCGGTCGTTGGCCCAGCCGCCCGACAGCGTGCCCGCCACGCCCGCCAGCCCGAAGACAGCCAGTGTGAGGGACAACTGCATGGAGCTCATGGGATTGAGCGCCTGCAGCGCCGGACCAATGTAGGAAAACACGCTGAAAATCGCCATGAAATAAAGCAGTGTGCGCAGCCAGGTTCGCAGCACCGCGCCTTGCCGCGCCGCCGCGCCCAGGCCCGCAAAACTGCCGCCAGGCGCAGCGATGTTGGCTGGCACCAGCCAGCTGGCTGCTACCAATGCCGCGAGGCTGGCGCCTGCCGACAGCCACACCGGCACCCGCCAGCCATACTCAAAGCCCAACCAGGCGCCCACCGGCAAGCCGACGGCGTAGCTGATGCTCATACCCAGAAAGGTGATGGACAGCGCGCGCCCGCGCAGTGCCGGCGCTACCATGCTCACAGCCAGTGCCGAGGCCGCAGCGGTGAACATGGCCCCTGCGCCCATCAGCACCCGGCCCAGCATCAACACGGCGAGATTGCCCGACAGCGCGCACACCAGGCAGCCTGCGGCAAACAAAGCCAGGGCCAACTGCACCGCACGCTTGCGCGACCAGCGCGCGGTGAGCACCACCAGCAAAGGAGCCAGCACTGCGGTGGATATGGCATAGGCCGTCATGACCTGACCGGCTGCTGCCAGGCTGACGTTGAGCGATTCGCTGATCGGCACCAAAATGCCGCCCAGCACAAAAGCGCCGCTGCCGATCACGAGGTTGCACAGGGCGAAAAAATAAAGAACAGGAGGCATGGCACGTTGGCAAAAAGATGCTGGTCGGAAGGGTGGAGCGTACTCCCCGGTCGCTGACAATGAAATCGCGTAGACGCCCATGACTGATCTCACTGGAGTGCTATCAAAAATGGAGCGCCGGTTGTCCCGGCCAGAAGCCGGCTGCGCGGGCAATGCAGTGATTGTGCCCGGATGCTGCGGTCGGTGTGCGCCGCGTGATGCGGCGTGTCTACTGGATCATGCCCAGAAACTGCTTGAGTTCCGGCGTTTGCGGACTGGAAAATACCGCATCGGGTGCGCCTGTCTCGTGCACCCGGCCCTGGTGCATGAAGACGACCCGGTCGCACACCTTGCGGGCAAAGTTCATTTCATGCGTGACCATGAGCAGGGTCATGCCTTCACTGGCCAGGCTTTCCACCACCTGCAGCACTTCGCCCACCAGTTCGGGGTCCAGCGCGGAAGTGATTTCATCGCACAGCAGCACGGAAGGTTGCATGGCCAGCGCGCGTGCAATCGCCACGCGTTGCTGCTGTCCACCCGACAACTGGTCTGGCCAGGCGTCAAATTTTTCTGCGAGACCGACGCGCTGCAGCAAGGCCCGCGCCTGCTCTTCTGCAGGTGCGCCGGCTGTCTTCTTGACCAGGGTGGGTGCGAGCATGATGTTTTTACCGACGGTGAGATGCGGAAACAGGTTAAAGCTCTGGAAGATCATGCCCACCCGTTGACGCAAGTCACGCATCACCTGCGCGTTGTCGTGCAGCAAGTGTTTGCCGTCCACGCGCAGCGTGCCGCTTTGAAACACCTCCAGTCCGTTGATACAGCGCAGCAGCGTGCTTTTGCCGGAGCCGCTTTTGCCGATGATGGCAATCACTTCCCCGGCCTTGACGTCAAGGTCTATGCCTTTGAGCACTTCGTTGCTGCCAAAGCTTTTGCGCAACTGATTGATTTCCACCAGTGTTTTGGCAGTGTCCAGGTTAGCGTCCATTTCTCAACTTTCTCTCCAGACGGCGGGCATACAGCGACACCGGAAAACACAGGGAAAAGTACATCAGCGCCACACAGCTGTACACCAGAAAAGGCTTGAAAGTGGCGTTGGTGATCATGGTGCCCGCCTTGGTCAGTTCGATGAAGCCAATCACTGACGCCAGCGCCGTGCCTTTGATCACCTGCACCAGAAACCCGACGGTGGGCGGCACGGCAATGCGCACTGCCTGCGGCAAAACGATATGGCGCAGTTGCTCGCCAAAATTGAGCGCCAGGCTTTGCGCGGCCTCCCATTGCCCTTTGGGGATGGCGTCGACGCAGCCGCGCCAGATTTCCGCGAGGTAGGCACTGGTGTACAGCGTCAGCGCCACTGCGGCAGCCACCCAGGCCGGCACATTGATGCCAAACAGGGCCAGACCAAAGTAGGCCAGGAAGAGCTGCATCAGCAGCGGTGTCCCCTGAAACAGCAGGATGTAGCCGTCCAGCAGGCGGCTGGTGACTGGCGCTCCTTTTTGCCCGCCTGGCTTGATGCGTGCAGCAGACAGGCGCCCCACCAGCAGCAACAGCCCGACAATGCCTCCGCCTATAAACGCGGTGAGCGAGAGTGCCACCGTCCAGCGGCCCGCCAGCAGCAGGTTGCGGAAGATGTCCCAGATGGAAAATTCAATCATGAGGGCTCCTTCTACCGACCGAAGAGGAACCGTGGTCCCAGCCAGTTCAGCAATTTGCGTACCGCTATGGACAGGGCCAGATAGATGACGGTGGCCACGATGAACGCTTCAAACGCGCGAAAGTTGCGGCCCTGAATCAGGTTGGCGGCAAAAGACAACTCCTGGGTGGAGATCTGGCCACACACCGCCGAGCCCAGCATCACGATGATGATTTGACTGACCATGGCAGGCCAGACCTTTTTCAGGGCGGGCGGCAGCACAACGCGGGTGTAGATCTGCACGCGGTTGAGCGCCAGGCTTTCAGCGGCTTCGACCTGGCCACGCGGCGTCGCTTCCACGCCGGCGCGGATGATTTCGGTGGCATAGGCCGACAGATTGATGACCATCGCCAGCACAGACGCCGCCTCGGGAGACAGTTTGACCCCCAGCGCAGGCAGGCCGAAAAAGATAAAGAACAGTTGAACGATAAAAGGCGTGTTGCGTATCAGCTCGACATAGGTGCCGACCAGCCAGCGCAGCCACACCGGCCCGCTGGCCCGCGCCCAGGCAAAGGCCACACCTACCAACACGCCGATCACCGAAGCAATGGCTGTCAACCCGAGCGTCCATGCCACACCCACAGCCAACAAGGGCCACTGGGCAAGCACCGCTAGAAAATCTAATTGAACACGCATCGTGGTCTCAGGTGAGTGATAACTGCCAGCCACTATCTCTTTACCAGGGCCGCCGCGGAACCGGCTCCGCCGGGCCGCAGGCGGCGCCCCCTGCAAGCGGGGATCCGGCTACACGGAGTGAGCCGAGAAGGGGGTGTGCATATTTATTGGGGGAGATCGCCGGCGGGACGGCCCAGCCACTTGACGGCCATCTTGTCGATGTCGCCGTTCTTTCGTGCTTCGGCGATCACTTCGTTGACTTTCAGCCGCAGCTTGTCTTCACCCTTGTTGACGCCGATGAAGTTGGGACTGTCCTTGAGCAGCAGCTTGTACTCCGTGCCCATCTGCGGATTTTTGGCCATCATGTTGCCAGCCACAGACGCACCGGTGGCAATCAGTTGCACCTGGCCCGCGGTGTAGGCCGACACGGTGGTGTTGTTGTCTTCAAAACGCTTGATGTCGGCACCGGCCGGGGCCACCTTGGTGAGCTCCTGGTCTTCCAGCGCCGCACGCGTGACGCTGATGGTTTTGCCTGACAGGTCCGCAAACGACTTGACGTTCATGCTCTTCGGGCCGAAGACCGCCTGAAAAAACGGCGAGTAGGCAGCGGTGAAATCAATGACCTTTTCGCGATCAGGATTTTTTCCCAGCGTGGAGATGACGAGGTCGGCTTTTTTGGTTTGCAGGTAGGCAATGCGGTTGGCGCTGGTCACCGGTACCAGGTCCACCTTGACGCCCAGCTTTTGTGCGATGTAGACGGCCATGTCCACATCCAGGCCCTGGGGCTTGAGGTCGGTGCCGACCATGCCGTAGGGCGGAAAGTCGGTCGGGATGGCGATCTTGATCTCTTTGGCTTTCATGATGTCGTCCAGCGCGGTTTGTGCGTGGACACCGGGGGCAGCCAGCCATGCGGCAGTGGCCAGGCCAAGACAGAGAAGGTGTTTGCTGGGATTCATAGCAGGGCTCCAAGGTAGGTTGATGGGTCGTCAGAGGTTTTGGCCGAACGCTGGCCGGGCTTGCGAACACTTGTATGCAAGACTTGTGCCGCACTTTTGCCGGTTTTACCGGCGGCTTTGCCATGAAGCGGTGTCAGGGCGCTGCGTAATTGCGCCAGCGGATCGGCGCCAGATGGGTCCAACTTGAGGGTGGCCTGTACATTGCCGATGTGGCTTTGCATGAGCTTTTCCGCCAGCACCAGATTGCCCTTTTCAAGCGCCAGCACGATTTGCACATGCTCTTCGCAGGACTGCGCTGCGTCGTGCGATGACTGGTAGAGCATGGCAATCAGCGTGGTGCGCGCGGTGAAGTCGCGCAGCGTGTCGGCCAGCAGGCTGTTGCCCAGGCACTCGGCCAGGCAGACGTGAAAGTCACCGAGCAGAAAACTGCGCAGCCCCACATCCTTGCCCTTGAGAGCAGCCTTTTCCCGGGTGAGGTGGCTCTTGAGTTGTTTGATGGCGGTCTTGTTGACATCTGTCGTGCAGCGGATCAGGCCCATTTCGATCACGCGGCGGGCTTCGAAAGCCTCGCGGGCTTCCTCCTGCGAAGGCTCGATCACATACCAGCCGCGCCGCGCGCTGACGGTCACGATGCCGCGCGCCGCCAGTCCGGTGAGCGCTTCGCGCACGATGGTGCGGCTGCAGTCGAACAGCATGGCCAGTTGCTGTTCACCCAGGCGCGCGCCGGGTGCGAGTTTTTGCGCCATCACGGCTTCGATGATCTGGTTGCTGATGTCGGAAGCGTTGGCCATGTGTCCCTCAGGTGCATATCCCGTGCCAGCCGGTGCGCCACGTTCACGGCGATGCCGGCGCATTTTCAGAACTAGTATACAAGTTATGTGCACCAATGTGGGGGTTGGCCGGTTCGGACCTGCCCGTTCCAGGCGCTTTGCGCACCACCCCGGGGAGCAGCAGACGCGCGGGTCGGCGGTCTCTGAGGCGACAGGTTTTTATGGGGAGCTTCCCCGATGCACAGTTGACGCAGCCGCGGTAGCCTGAGGGTCCGCCTTGCCCACCCTGGAGCCCGACTTGCCCGACCCGACAGAAGCCGCATCCGCTGCCCCCGATACAACAGGGATTCACACCCGCCACTTCAAGTTTTGGCCCAAACGGCTGCCACGGCGCATCTCGCCGCCGGCTACTTCCCTGTGGCACAACCTGGCGGTGAGCGCGTTGCGCTACCCCGACAAGCCGGCGCTGGTGTTTTTTGGCCGGGTGTTTACCTATGCAGAGGTGATGCAACAAGCCGAACGCCTTGCGGCCACGCTGCACGCGATGGGTGTGCAAAAGGGCGACCGGGTGGTGCTGAACATGCAGAACTGCCCTCAGTGGGTGATTGCCCACTTTGCCATTTTGCGGGCCAACGCCGTGGTGGTGCCTGTGAACCCCATGAATCGTGCTGAAGAGCTGAAACACTACATCACCGACCCGGATGCCAGAGTTGCCATCACCACTGCCGACCTGGCGCAGGAGCTGGCCAAAGCCAATGTGCAACTGGCTCCTGCGGAGCGCTTGCAGCACATGGTCGTCACGCATTACAGCGATGCCTTCGACCTGCAGGCCGAAGGCGCAGAGGTCCTGCCCGCGGCCTGGCAGGACTGGTTGCAGACGCAGCATGCGCCGCCCTTTGACGCTGGCTGCACGCTGACCTCCTGGCCGGATGCCCTGATGGGCGAGCTGCCCCCGCCGGAACACAGCGCCACGCCACAGGACCTGGCAGTGCTGCCCTACACCAGCGGCACCACCGGATTGCCCAAAGGATGCATGCACACCCATGCCAGCATCATGCACAACGCCATGGCCAGCACGCTGTGGGTCAACAGCACGCCGGAAAACAAGGTCTTGTCGGTGGTCCCCATGTTTCACATCACCGGCATGGTGTCGGTGCTGCATGCGTCGATCTACAGCAGCTCCACCGTGATCATCATGCCGCGCTGGGACCGGGAACTGGCGGGGCGGCTGATCTCGCGCTGGCGTGTCACGCACTGGACCAATATTCCGACCATGGTGATTGACCTGTTGGCCAGCCCCAACTTTGCGGATTTTGATTTGAGCAGCCTGATGTACATAGGCGGCGGCGGCGCGGCCATGCCGCAGGCGGTGGCGCAGCGCCTGTGGGAACAATATGGCCTGCGATTTGCCGAGGGCTACGGCCTGACCGAAACTGCCGCGCCCTCGCACAGCAACCCGCCCGACGCCACCAAGCAGCAGTGCCTGGGCGTGCCCTTCATAGGCACCGAGGCGCGTGTGGTGGACCCGCTCACCCTGCAGGAAATGCCGCAGGGCGAGCAGGGCGAAATCATCATGTGCGGCCCGCAAAATTTTTCCGGCTACTGGAAACGGCCCGAGGCCACGGCGGCGGCCTTCATCAACTTTGAAGGCAGGCGATTCTTCCGCTCGGGTGACCTGGGGCGGATTGACGAAGAAGGGTATTACTTCATCACCGACAGGCTCAAACGCATGATCAACGCTTCCGGCTTCAAGGTGTGGCCTGCAGAGGTGGAGGCCTTGATGTTCAAGCACCCGGCCATCCAGGAAGCCTGCATCATCTCGACCCGCGACGCTTACCGCGGCGAGACCGTCAAGGCGGTGGTCGTACTTCGCCAGAACGCCAAAGGCAACACGAGTGAAGACGACATCATCCACTGGTGCAGGGACAACATGGCGGCCTACAAGTACCCGCGGGTCGTGCAGTTTGTGGACGCCTTGCCTAAAAGCGGTTCGGGCAAGGTGATGTGGCGGACCTTGCAGGAGGCCGAAAAGGCCTGAAACGCCGGATTCCCTGGATGTCATCCCGGACCCCGGATTTGTCATCCCGGGCTTGACCCGGGATCCATGTTTTCCCCTGCTTTGGTGCTACGCCTGCTAGCCGGGGGTTGCCCGGCGGCAACTCACTTTTCTTTGTCTCGCCAAAGAAAAGTAAGCAAAAGAAAAGGCGACCCGATGGTCCGGGTCCTTCCGCTTCGCTCCAGGCAACCTGCGGTGCTCGCCGAAAACGGGGTCGAGCTCGAACTCGCCTTCGGCTCAGACAATCGCCCGCCCTGATCCGTTTTCGGCTGCGCTCCTCGGCCCGGCCCGACGGGGTGGGGGAGAAAGAAAAACTCGGGGAGACAAGGACACGCCATGGCGTGTCCTTGTCGGGTCTGGCTTTTGTCTTTGTTCCCGTTCTCTACCCTTTCTGGCTGCGCCGAGGAGCGCAGGGCCAGACGGATCAGGGCGGGCGATTGTCTGAGCGCAGCGAGTTCGAGCCCGACCCCGGCTGGACCGAGCACCGCAGGTTGAGTTATTGGGGTCAGACGCCAATTTCGCTGCGGTGCCTTGCACCGCATCCGAAGGGCGAGCCGTAGGCTCGGCGAATTTGGACTCTGACCCCAAAAACTCCGCAGACAGCAGGGTCGCCTTTTCTTTGCTTACTTTCTTTTGGCGAAGCAAAAGAAAGTGAGTTGCCGCCGGGCAACCCCCGGCCAGCAGGCACACCACCACCGCACGAAGTGAGGACAATAACTGGCACGTATAAAGTGAAGTCTTCAAAGCGAACAGGCGCGGTGCACAATGCCCGCAACCCCCATGGCAAACCTATCCTTCCCCAGCCCCGACCAGGACAAGCCGCTCGAAGGCTGGCGCCTGCGCTGGTACACCGTTATTTTTGAAGCCGACACGCAAGCTGGCCGACGGTTTGACCAGGCACTGATCGCAATCATCCTGCTGAGCATTGTGGTGGTCATGGCCGACAGCGTGCAGGCCATCCACCGGTCCCACGGCCGGTCACTGGCTGCGGCTGAATGGCTGTTTACCCTGCTGTTCACTGCAGAATATGTTGCGCGCCTGCTGAGCGTGCGCAAGCCCTTGCGGTACGCCACCAGCTTTTTTGGCATCATCGACCTGATGGCCGTGCTGCCGACCTATCTGGCTCTGTTCGTTCCCGAGTTGCATGCACTCATCGACGTGCGCGTGCTCCGGCTGCTGCGGGTGTTTCGTGTTTTCAAACTTGCGGCTTATGTCACCGAGTACCAGTTTCTTGGCAGGGCGCTGGCCGCCAGTGGGCGCAAAATTTTGGTGTTTCTGTCGGCGGTGGTGATGGTGGTGCTGGTGATGGGCACGCTCATGTATGTGGTCGAGGGTCAGACCAACGGCTTTACCAGCATCCCGACCTCGGTCTATTGGGCCATCAGTACTGTCACTACCGTTGGTTTTGGCGACATCACGCCCAAGACTGACCTTGGCAGGCTGATCGCTTCGTTCATGATGTTGATGGGTTGGGGCATTCTGGCGGTGCCGACCGGCATCGTGACCGCTGAAATGGCAGCGCAGCGTCGCGAGCAGCTCTACCCTGCGTCCACCCGCCGAAGCTGCACGGCCTGCCTGACCGAGGGCCATGCGGCCAGCGCGGCCTTCTGTTTCAAGTGCGGTGCGCCCTTGCTGCCATCCCTGCCGCCCGGCCCGTCCTAGCCGCCCGGTGTCAGCCTGCGCGGCGTGATCTCAACTGACTGGTCTCCCGTGCTCATCCACACCGTGCCATCCTGCACCGTGACCTGCAACTGCATGGTGCGGTTGGCCAGTTTGGCCAGGGCCTGGCTTTGCGCCGCGTCGACCTGCCAGACCACCAGGTTTGCGGCGCGGGTCAGTTTGCTTTCCATGGTTTTCCACCAGACCGGCGTGCTGCTTGCAAAGCTGAACACGCTGACCCGTTCAGCCCGGCCGCTGGCCCGCATGAGGCGCTTGTCATCGGGCTGACCCACGTCTATCCAGTGCAGGATGGCGTCGGTGTAATCCTTGTGCCACAGCGCCGCTTCATCGACGTCCCACAGGTCCTTGGCAAACTCCAGCTTTCCGCGCTGCTCATCGGCGGTAACATTGAGCGCATAGGCCAGCAGACGGATCATCATCCGCTCGTCCGCCTCTGACGGGTGGCGTGCAATCGTCACGTTGTGGTCGGCATAGACCGCGCGGTCCATGTCAGCGATCTGCAGTTGGGCTTTGTAGATGGTGGCTTTGAGTGCCATGGTGGTGCTCTGTTGGGGGTGTCGCTGCGAAGCTGCTATTGGAACAGACCCGGCACAGGGGCGCGGCTCTGGCTATAGTCGGGACACCGCTACCACCGAAGGACATGCCATGAGCTCTCCACTTTTCAGCGCCACCATCGCAGGCAGCCTGCCCAAACCCGCCTGGCTGTCCGAGACCCAGAAACTCTGGCCCCAGTGGCGCGGCGAAGGCGCCGAGCTGGCGCAGGCCAAGCTTGATGCCACCCTGCTCTGGATCAAGGCACAGGAAGATGCGGGGCTGGATGTGATTGGTGATGGCGAGCAGTCGCGCCAGCACTTCGTGCATGGTTTTCTGGAGCAGGTCGAAGGCATCGACTTCGAGCACAAGGTCAAGATGGGCATACGCGACAACCGTTACGACGCGATGGTGCCGCAGGTGGTCGCGGAACTGCGGCTCAAGGGGCGGGTGCATGCCGCCGAAGCCAGGCTGCTGCGTGCGCACACCCACAAGAAGATCAAGTTCACCCTGCCCGGCCCCATGACGATTGTCGATACCGTGGCCGACCGGTTTTATGGCGACAGGGAAAAGATGGCGTTTGCCTTTGCGGAACTGCTCAACCAGGAAGCGCTGGCCCTGCAGGCCGACGGCGTGGACATCATCCAGTTTGACGAACCGGCTTTTAATGTTTACATGAAAGATGCCGCGGGCTGGGGTGTGCAGGCACTGGAGCGCGCCGTTCAGGGGCTGACCTGCACGACAGCGGTTCACATCTGCTACGGCTATGGAATAAAAGCCAACAACGACTGGAAAACGGCGCTGGGTCAGGAGTGGCGGCAGTACGAGGAAATTTTTCCAGCGCTCGCCAGAAGCAGCATCCATCAGGTCAGCCTGGAGTGTTACCACTCCCATGTGCCGCCGCACCTGATGGCCTTGCTGGAAGGCAAGGACGTGATGGTCGGCGTGATCGATGTGGCCAGCGACGAGGTGGAAACGCCAGAGCAGGTGGCCGATACCATTGGTGTGGCGCTCAAGTACGTGCCGCGAAACCGCTTGCTGGCATGCACCAACTGCGGACTCGCGCCCATGAACCGCGAAATTGCCGTCAGGAAGTTGCAGGCGCTGGCTCAGGGCGCGGCCCTGGCGCGAGAGCGTTACGGTGATGGCCACGGCGGACCAGTGCCCATCCCCTGAGCGACCGGCAAACATAAAGCAGCGGTAAAGCGCTTGATAAATGCGCAATAACACACGTCTGGCGGGCAAGTTGGACTTCACTTGCTTACATATGTCACGATGTCCTACATCTTTGCATGGACGGCTTGGGTACAACTGAGACTCTTACAAGGAGTACCCATCATGGATACAAACAACCAAGTCCCTGCCACGCCCGGCAACCAGCCAGGCCTTCCACAACGCATGCAGCACAGCAAGGCGCTGATCGCGATCGTCGCTGTCATGGGCGTCACCGTGATGGCCCTGGCAGCCGCGCTTGTCGTCAACCGCTCCGATGCGCAGTCGGGCACGCCCGAGGCGACAGTCTCCACCAGCCAGAGCGCCAAGACAGCATCGGCCAACAAATCCAGTGTCACCCAGGCGCCCAAGCCTGTGGTGCAAAACCGCCCCGTCGTGGTCGCGCAGGCCCAGCCTCAGCCATCCCGGCCTGTAGCGTGCGCAGATTGCGGCACCGTTGAAGCCGTGACCCCGGTTCAGCGCCAGGGCGAAGTCAATGGCGTTGCAGTTGGCAACACCACCGTCGGCCTGGGCACTGTTGCCGGCGGCGTTGTCGGAGGCTTGCTGGGCAACCAGGTGGGCGGCGGCAGCGGCAAGACTGCCATGACCGTGCTGGGCGCGGCGGGCGGCGCATTTGCCGGCAACCAGATCGAGAAAAACATGAAGAAGGTCACCGTCTACCAGGTGCGCGTGCGCATGAACGACGGCTCCACACGCAATGTGGAAGTCTCCAGCTCCATCCCGGTTGGCTCCAAAGTGATTGTTGAAGGCAACAACCTGCGCATGGCCTGATCCACCGGCTCACGCCGGAAAAATCTTCAAGAGGGCGCGATGCCATGGCATCGCGCCCTTTTTCCGTTGTGGACAGGGTTGAATGGGCTAACCAGATCCGGAGTGTGCGAAGATTGTTTGCGGTCATGTCCCGCCATCTGTTGAACAGCCCACAAGTCATCAAGGAAAGTGTTATGAAGGCAATCTGGAATGGCGCAGTCATTGCGCAAAGCGACGAGACCGTCGTGATCGAGGGCAACCATTACTTTCCCGAGAGCGCGCTGAACCGTGAGTACGTCACCTTCAGCAACCACCACACCATGTGCTCATGGAAAGGCCAGGCCAGTTATTACTCGCTGCTGGTCAACGGCGAGATGAATACCGACGCCGCCTGGTATTACCCGGACCCCAAGCCCGAAGCCGACAACATCAAGGGTCATGTCGCTTTCTGGAAGGGCGTGAAGATCGAGGCCTGACAGGCCGGAGACGGAGGCAAACTCCGCGGCAGCAGACAGCTTCGTTGTTCATGTGGTATGTATACTTACTAAAGCGTCCGTCCCGGCCGTGATGATCAGGAGAGCTCATGGAAATTGCAGCGGCCGATCCGGCGCTTGTCGAAAAACTGGTCATGGCCAACCGCATTCTTTATGACCAGGGCGTGGTCGACGGTTTCGGGCACATCAGCGTGCGGCACGACCAGTCGCCAGTGCATTTTCTGCTGTCCTGCAACCGCGCGCCTGGCCTGGTCACTGCCGCAGACATTCTGACCTACGACCTCAGCGGCGATCTGGCTGTGGCCTCCAGCCAGCGTTCTTACCTCGAGCGATTCATCCATAGCGAGATCTACAAGGCGCGTCCCGATGTGGTGTCCGTCGTGCACAGCCATTCGCAGAGCGTGATTCCTTTCGGCGCCACCGGCCAGCGTTTGCGGCCCATCTTTCACATGAGCGGGTTTCTTGGAAGCGGCTCGGCGCTGTTCGAAATTCGCGACAGCGGCGGCAACACCGACCTGCTGATCCGCGACAGCGGGCTGGGCAAGGCGCTGGCCGAGTCGCTGGCCGGACACAATTGCGTTCTGATGCGCGGTCACGGCTCCACCACGGTTGCGCCGTCGGTGGAACTGGCGGTCTACCGCGCCATTTATGCAGAGGTCAACGCCAGGCTGCAAATCCAGGCGGCAGCGCTGGGCCCCATCAATTTCCTCAATGAAGAAGAAGCCAGTCTGGCCGCAGCCACCACTGAAGGGCAGGTCGTCCGCGCCTGGGATTTGTGGCGTCAACGCATAGGCCCGCTGGCCTGATCCGCATGTCGTCAGGGGCCTTCGCCATCTGACACGAAAGCGCCATATTCCCCTGCTAGGCTGCAAACTCGCGGGAGTGTCCCTGCAGGAGAGCAAAGTTGGACTCAAGTGACGAAGAGCTGATGCGGCGTATCCGCAATGACCTCATTGACAGTTACGACGAAGAGCTGGAGATGGAGCTGGAAGACCGCTCGGTGGCCGAAATCACTGGTGAAGAATCTTCCGAACACGGCGCGCAGGGCAAGGAAGCCCGGCGCCAGTACTTTCGCGAACTTTTTCGCCTTCAGGGTGAGCTGGTCAAGCTGCAGGACTGGGTGGTCAGCACCGGCCACAAGGTCGTGATCCTGTTTGAAGGGCGCGACGCAGCCGGCAAGGGCGGGGTCATCAAGCGCATCACGCAGCGCCTGAACCCGCGCATCTGCCGCGTCGCCGCGCTGCCTGCGCCCAACGAGCGTGAGCGCACCCAATGGTATTTCCAGCGTTATGTTTCCCACCTTCCGGGCGCAGGCGAGATCGTCCTGTTTGACCGCAGCTGGTACAACCGCGCCGGGGTTGAACGGGTCATGGGCTTTTGTACCGATGAGCAGTACGAAGAATTTTTCCGCAGCGTGCCCGAGTTCGAAAAAATGCTGGGTCGCTCAGGCATTAAGCTCATCAAATACTGGTTTTCGATTTCCGATGAAGAGCAGCACCTGCGGTTTCTCGGACGTATTCACGACCCCCTCAAGCAGTGGAAGCTCAGCCCGATGGACCTGGAGTCGCGCCGCCGCTGGGAGGAATACACCAAGGCCAAGGAAATCATGCTTGAGCGCACGCACATCCCCGAAGCACCCTGGTGGGTGGTTCAGGCGGTCGACAAGAAGAAGGCGCGCCTGAACTGCATCCACCACCTGCTGCAGCAAATGCCCTACAAGGAAACCGAACACGCCAGGATTGAATTGCCGGAGCGCGTGCGTCACGACGACTATCGGCGCCAGCCAGTGCCCCAGGAGATTTTGGTGCCCGAAGTCTTCTAGCGTTCCCCTCTTCACAAGCAGGGCCAGCCCCCGAGGGGCTGGAGCTTGCGGCCCCAAAGCTGCTTGAGCAGCTTTGGACAGGCGACAGAGGCGAAGCGTCTCGCGAGCCGCGGCCTGCAAGGCCTCGCGCAGTACGCGCAGCGACAAGCGTGGGGGCTATTCAGTCCCTGACGTCGGCCACCGGCTGGCTGCCGAAATCCGGTCTGTCGAGGTAAGTCAATACACGTGCGGCCGCCTCGTCGGGCGAGGTGAGCAAGCCCCTGTCCTTGAGGTTGACGAAATTGTGCTGGTCCGGAAACGCAGAAGCATCTGCGCTGCGCAGCTGGGTTTGCATGTCGGTGTCAATCACGCCCGGCGCCAGCGAACACACGGCGGCTCCGTTGGGTTTGAGCGCTTCCTCCAGCGCCACGCATCGGGTGAAGTGGTCCATGCCGGCCTTCGCCGCACAGTAGGCGGCTTGCGAAGCCATGGCCTTGCGTCCCAATCCTGAAGAAATGTTGAGCACCTTGCGCCGCGCTGGCCACGCCCCCGTGGCGCGCAAAAATGCGGCCGTCAACTGCATGGGCGCTTCCAGGCCAACCCGCAGGGCCTGGTTGAGGTCGTCGGCGTCAGCTTCGCTCAAGGGGCCTATGTGCGCAATCGTGCCGGCGTTGTTGATCAGCGCCGCGCTGGCAAAACCGGCGCCGGCCTGCTCACGCAGCCATTGCTCCAGCCGGGCGCTGATATCGGCTGCGCTGGCCAGGTCCTGTGTCCATTGCACCAGCACAGCGCCGGCCTGCCTGGCCTGGACCGCCAGGGTGTCATTGGTCTTGCGCGAGATGCACAGCAAGGTGTGCCCGGGCTTGAGCAGCTTTCTGGCCATGGCCAGTCCCATGCCGCGTGAGGCGCCCGTCAGGATAAAAAGGTGTTGGGTCATGCGCCGATATTAACCAACGCCCGTGAAAGCCGGTGTGTGGGCTCAGACCGCCAGCACGATGGGAAAGCTCGCCTGCAGGCCTTGCGGACCGGGCACAAAAGGCACGGTCAGTGCGGCCCTGTCGGCGCTGCCCAGATTGCGCCATAAAAAGTCGCGTGCATTGCCGGGCTCGTCTGCAACATAAAGCTGCGTGGTCAGCAGTTCGCGCTGGCCCAGCCTGACCTTGACGTGGATATGCGGCGTGCGGCCGGAGTAGGGAACAGGCCGCAAGGTGCGAAAGCGGTAGCGGCCTTGCGCATCTGCCATGGCGCGGCCAAAGCCCTGAAAGCGCTGGTCTGCCTTGCCGCTGTCGCCGGGGTGGTGGTAATGGCCCGCATGGTCACATTGCCAGATCTCCACCTGCGCGCCGGCCACCGGTTTGCCCGTCAGGTCAGTCACCGTGCCTTCCACCCAGGCGCTTTGTCCTTCGGGATATTGCAAGCTGCCGTTGCGCAGCAGGTCGTTGTCGGTGTCTGCCGGCAGGGTGACCGGGTAAAAGGGCCCCTCGGTCTGCGACGGCGTGGCGCGGCGCGCAGGCGCGGGCTGGGCGCGCGCACCCAGCCACAGGACCGGTGCAGCCACCAGCGCTGCCGCCACGGTACGGCGATGGAAAAGGATGGGGTCAGGCAGGCGGGGTGAAGCAGGAAGGTTCATCGGGCTCTTTCGGTGATGCGGGTGGGACCGGGCCTGTCAGGGGAAGTTCCGCAGCGCGGGCCTCAAAACGGAGGCGGACTGTCAAAGCGCAGCGCGCTGCCGGTGACCGGGTGGACCAGCTCCAGCAGGCAGGCGTGCAGGAGCAGGCGCGTCGCCCGCGCGTGGACGGTGGGCGGGGCATACAGCATGTCGCCCAGGATGGGGTGGCCCAGCGCCTGCAGGTGCACACGCAACTGGTGCGATCGGCCGGTGACCGGCTGCAGTTGCAGGCGGGAGCTGTCGTCGCTCTTGTTGTGGCTGAGCTCGCGCCAGCGCGTGGTGCTGGGCTTGCCGAGTGCCGCGTCGATGATGCGCAGCGGCCTGCGCGGCCAGTCGACCGCGATCGGCAGCGCGATCTCGTCCCAGCCGTCTGCTGCCGCGGGCGCGGCAGGCCTGCCCTGCACCACGGCTTCATAGTGCTTGTGCACCTCGCGCGCCTCGAAGGCCTGGCTCAGCCTGCGTTGCGCGTCCAGGCTGCGCGCCATGAGCATCAGGCCCGAGGTGGCCATGTCCAGCCGGTGCACCACCAGCGCGCCCGGAAAGGCCTGCTGCACACGGCTGCTCAGGCAGTCCTGCTTGTCAGGTCCCTTGCCGGGTACCGAGAGCAGGCCGGCGGGTTTGTTCAGCACCAGCAGGCAGGCGTCTTCGTGAAGCACTTGCAGGCCTTGCTGAGGCAGGCCATTACCTGCGAGGTCATTGTTTTGCGTTGACACGCTCGTCATGATTGAGCTCATCAACAACCAAGGAGAAAAATCATGAGTGATGCAGGTGCCATTTCGATTGCATGTGGTTTGATGATTGGTCTGGGGGCGATTGGCGCCTGCATGGGCATCGGTGTGATGGGTGGGCGGTATCTGGAGGGCGCGGTGCGCCAGCCCGAGTTGATGGAGCCGCTGCAGACCAAGATGTTTTTGCTGGCCGGGCTGATTGATGCCAACTTCCTGATCGGGGTGGGCGTGGCCATGATGCTGGTGTTTTCCAACCCGCTCAAGGGCTAGTGCTGCAACCCAGAAGTAGCGAAACAAATGAAAGTGATGGATTCGTGCTCAGGGCAAGACGCAAGCCGCAGCGAAGGCTGTGCGCCTTCGCAAGGGTTGCAACGCCGCCATGGGTACGAAGGTGCGCTTTCATGTTTCGATATTTTTGGGTTGCAGCACTAAGTACGCGGCGGCGGAAAGTTGTGCACCGGCGGGCTGGCCCGCCGGATCTCACGCAGCATGAAGAGGTAAAGGCTTTCCACCTTCTCACGGGCCCAGGGCGTCTTGCGCAAAAACTTCAGGCTGGAGGCCACGCTGGGATCACTGGTGAAACAGCGGATGTTGATGCGCTGGCCCAGCTCTTCCCACCCGTAATGATCAGACAGCGCTGTGACGATCGCTTCCAGCGTCACGCCATGCAGTGGATTTTCGGGCTGCTCGGTCATGGCGACTGCAGGGCTTTTGACTTGACCAGTCGGGGCCGCGGGTCCGGCTTTGCCGGCCCGCAGGCGCAGCGCCCCCGAGGGGCTGGAGCCTGCGGCTCCAAAGCTGCTTGAGCAGCTTTGGACAGGCGACAGAGGCGAAGCGTCTCGCGAGCCGCGGCCTGCAAGGCCTCGCGCAGTACACGAAGTGACAAGCGTGGGGGCCTTGCTTACTTGTTTTTCAGCTTGCCGCGCAGGGGCACCTGCGTGACGATGGTTGGGCGCACCGCGTCGGGCGACACGGCCTTGGGCGGCGCGGTGTCCTTCTTGGGCTTTTTGACCATCTTGTCCTTGTTTTGCTGTCCTTTTGCCATGGTGTTCTCCGTTGGTTGGAATGAAATGCCCAGTGATTATCAATGCAACTTGATGCGCGGGCGATAGGTGCGGTCAAGCATTTCCGACAGTGTAATGAGCATGGTTTTTTTCCATCCACCCAGCGCCAGCTGGTGCTGCTTGTGCAGCGCCCAGTACATCAGTTTGGCGAGCTGACCTTCGATAAAAAAGCTGCCTTTGGTCAGGCTGCCCATCAGGCTGCCTACCGACGAATATTCAGACAGCGACACCAGCGAGCCCTGGTCCCTGAAAACAAAAGGGCTGACCGTCTCGCCGCGCTGCAGCCGGGGCAGCGCCCTGGCCAGGTACATGGCCTGCTGGTAGGCGGCCTGCGCGCGCGGCGGCACCCAGGTGCCGTCGGGTTGCTGGCAGGCTGCGCAGTCGCCAAAGGCGTAAATGCTGTTGTCCCGTGTGCTTTGCAGGTTGCCGTTGACCACCAGCTGGTTGAGCCGGTTGGCTTCCAGTGCGTCATCGCCGCTGCCACCCAGGCGGGTGAGAAAATCGGCAGCCTTGACGCCGGCGCACCAGACGCTCAGGCTCGACGAGATCACCTTGCCACTGGCCATCTTGAGGCTGCTTGCTGTGACCTCAACCACTTTTTCATTGGTGTGCACCTCGATGGCCAGCTTGCGCAATTCGCGCAGTGCCGATTCACTCAGCCGTTCGGGCAACTGTGCCAGCAGGCGCGGCGCGGCCTCGACCAGCACGATCTGCAAGTCTTTTTCCGGGTGGATGTGGTCAAAGCCGTAGTTGGCCAGCACCTTGGCCGAGGCATGCAACTCGGCCGCCAGTTCCACCCCGGTGGCGCCGCCGCCCACGATGGCCACCGTCAGCCGGCCGCTGCCGGCGCTGCGCGGCACGGTTTGCGCGCGTATGCAGGCGTTGATGAGCCGGTCGTTGAAACGCTTGGCCGCTTTCGGGCTGTCGAGCTTGATGGTATGTTCGCCCGCACCTGGCGTGCCGAAATCATTGGTCTGGCTGCCCACCGCAATGATGAGGGTGTCGTAGCCCAGCTCTTGCGCCGGAGTGATCTCCAGGCCGGCCTCATCATGGCTGGCGGCCAGCTGCAGGGTTTTGGTCTGGCGGTTCAGCCCTTCGAGGCGGCCCAGGCGAAACTTGAAATGGTTCCAGCGCGCCTGCGCGAGGTACTCGATTTCTTCGGCGTGGGTGTCAAAACTTCCGGCTGCCAGCTGGTGCAGCAGCGGTTTCCAGACATGGGTGCGGGCCGCATCCACCAGGGTGATCTCGGCCAGTTTTTTCCTGCCCAGCCGTTGGCCCAGCTGGGTAGCCAGGGCCAGTCCGCCAGCGCCTCCACCCACGATCACGATTCGTTGCATTGACTTCCCTCCTGGCCACAGTGCCGCTGTTGTTGTGCATCTATGGTAACTGGCGGGTGCAGCCGGACCTGTCGCCGCAGGGGTGAGATCACCCTGTTGGCTGGCAACTCAAAAAAATCGCTTCCCGGCCCTTTCGTGACAAAGGGTTATAGCTATTAAAAATATAGCAATGGTGGATGGCCGGCTGCCCAGGCGGCTATTTGCCGGCAGACCCATGCCGGGTCGTCATGCGGCAGGTCATGCCCGGCCCAAGGGTGCTGCTGGTGTGTCGCCTGCCAGGCGTTCGCGAGGCGGGCGGAACAGACCGGATGGACCAGCCGGTCGGCGGCCGACGACAGAACCAGGGTCGGGCAGGCGGGCTTGTCTGCACCTGCGGAAAACGCCGCCGCAGCCCTGAGCTGGCGCACCGCGTTGCCGGCGCTCACCGGCGCACTGGTGCGGATCTGCGTCCAGGCGGCCAGGTCTTTCTCGCGGTCCACCGTGTTGTTGCAGGTCAACTGGTGGATGACCCGCTCGGCATGGGCTGCGTTGGCCCAGCGGGCCGCCAGCAGCGCCAGCGCCGACCAGGCGTGTGGCCGCAGACGCTGGGTGGCCCGGCTGAAAGGCCGCATGCTGGTGTTGATCAGAACCAGTGCGGCGATCTCCCGGGGATGGCGCTGCGCCCAGTCGGCAGCCACCATGCCGCCCAGCGACATGGCCACCAGCCCGTACGGGGGCTTGCAGCCCCGGACCAGGAGGGCGGAGCGCGCAGATTCGGTCATGGCGCGCACCGAGGGCGGCGAGTCGATGGCAAAAAACTCGCCATTGCCCGGCAGGTCCAGGGTCGTCACCTGGCGCAGGCTGCCGTCGGGCAACGGCGGCAGTTGCCCGGCCAGTTGTTGCGGCAGGTCGCCCCAATGTCGGGCTTCGCGCGTCAGACCGCGCAGCAGCACCCAGCTCACAGGGTCCGCCTGGGCCGCCAGTGGGCCGTGGCCAGTTGCAGCAGTTGCGCGCGGCGATCAGCGCCGGGCAGCCAGCCTGGCGCGGCAAAGGCCGCCCGTGTCAGAAAATCAAGCAGATCCACATGACGCCGCAGTACCCGCTTGATGCGATGCGCCTTGATGGGATTGAAGATGCCGTGCCGGGAAAAAAGCTGGCGCGGATTCTTGCGTATCCACAGCCACGAACCGAGTTCCAGCGTCATGGGCAGAAACATGTTGCCTGCAGGCGCCTGGTCATAGGCATGGTCCCAGAGGTCGCCATGCAGCAGGTACTGGTTGCTTTGCGGCTCAAAGCTGTAGTCGTGGTGCGGGTGCGACTGCGCCAGCATGGTCTTGAGCGCAAACATCTCCGGCAAGTGCGCCATCAGGCGCCGGGTTTTGGCGTACGGGAACCAGAGGCTGTCGTCAAAGCCGTAGCCCGAGTGGCAGTCCAGTGCCAGACTGAAGGGTCGGCAAGCCAGTTGCTCGCGCACGACCCGCAGCATGGCCGCGCTTTCGGTCTGCATGGGGCTGCCCGGGATGCCGCAGTACCAGGGCAGCAGGGGGCTCAGCGTTTGCCCACCGGCAAGAAACGGAACGCGGCTTTCGGCCTTGTGCGGGGCGTTGCGCATCAGGTCCACACCCTGGGGATTGGCGCGCTTGTGGGCCCACATGCCGCCCGGGTTGACGATGGGCATGAAAACCAGCCGCACCTTGCGCAGTTGCTGCTGCAGCAACTCGTCCCATTGCAGGCGAAAAAGCAGGGCGCGCATGTAGTGCAGGATCAACTGCGTGCCGATCCGCTCCAGCCCGTGGATGCCGCCAAAAAAGCCGACTGCCGGGGCCAGCGGATCGCGCGAGCCCATGCTTGCGGTGTACAGCGGAAAGGTCGGCGAGGCCGTGTGCGCCGCGCCCACACATTCGATGTCGAAATGCGTGTAGCCCGCCAGCAGGATGGCCTTGTAGTCTTCGTGCTCTGCGAAGGTGACCGTCGGGTCGTCGCTGGGCGAAAGGTCGGCGACGGCAACGGAGGGCTGTAAAAAATCCATTTGTCCATCCTTGCACAAATGTTTGACAGCGTCATGCACGGCCCCGCTTTTTTTCGCGCTCCCCAGGCCTCAGCTTGTGGACAGGTCAATCACCACATCAGAGGCCGGGTAGGCGACGCAGGGCAGGATGTAGCCCTGCTGCTTTTCCTCGGCGCTCAGGCCCGGCCATTCGATGCGGTAGACCACCTGGCCGCTGCTCAGGCGACAGATGCAGCTGCGACAGGTACCGTTGCGGCAGGAACTGATCAAAGCCAGGCCGGCCTGCTGGGCTGCCAGCAACAGGGGCAGGTCCGCTGGTGCCTTGAAGGCCACGCCCTGCGGCTCCAGGCGCGCTGCAAATGCGGCATGG
>JAKFXR010000036.1 GCA_021731285.1 Polaromonas sp.
TCAGGCAGGCCAGTGGCAGCCCGCGCGCCTGCAGGCGCCGCAAACCCTCCAGCACCCCCGGATAGACCTGCGCGTGCGCGCCGTTGATCGCCAGGTAATGCCGCTGGTAGCTGGCCCAGGCCGCCGGGATGTGCTGCATCAGCGCGCCATGTGCTTCCATATTGATAGCTGCCAACCCTTGCCTGGCGGGGGCTGGAGCCCGTTTTAACACCAGACCGAGGACGGACTGAATCAGATGCTCGGAGCCCTTGCCGACCAGCGGCTCCACCACCGCACGGTCCACAGCCGGCAGTGCCAGGTCGGCCAGCATCAGGTTCAGCGCGACCACGAAGTCACCCAGGGTATCGACCATGGTGCCGTCGAGATCCACGATGGCGGCTTCAATCACGGCCTGGTTCAAGGTAATAGAGTTCAAAACAAGGTAATCGAGTTCAAAACAAATGCTCTATTCAGAGTTGGCTGGATTTAATAGAGTGCGAAACAGCCACCGTAGTCTAAGAGCTATGCGTCGTTTTACCCGGTTGACCAACGCATTCAGCAAGAAGCTGGAGAATCACATGCACGCGGTCAACACCTCAAAACCCCGGGGATTACGTTTGGATAATCCCCCGGCAACTCATTTGTAACCGCCGCCACCTCAAACTGAACCATCACCTTGGCAGGGGTTGCGCGCAGCACATATTTGCTACGCTGCGCAGCACCCCTCTATTCTTCCAAACAATGATCCGCTGCCACCTCTCCACACTTATGGGCCGTGAAAAGCTTCGCATCTCCGATGTCGCGAAGAGCACCGGATTGAACAGGAGTACCGTCACGGCGTTGTACAACGAGACCGCTACCGGCATGAAGAGGTCCGAAAAAGATCATCTCGATCCAAACAGAGAATCACTGGATAAAAAACTCATCTCGGGTAATTCAAGAGCGATCAACACCGCGTTTCAAATCGAGTTTTTCAACAGAATTGGCCCAGAGCCGTCGAGGGCGGAATTCCGAATCCATGAACTCTCCGTCTCAAAGCGGTTTTTCACTCGCACTCTCACTCCTTTTCAATTTCGACCTTACAGGTGTCTATTAAAACGGGTCAAGTCCAGCGGGACAGGATTTGGCGTGGTCAGATTGATCGTCGGCCTGCTCAGTGACCCTCTTTCAAATCCACGAGTACCGATTTACCCAGCTCTGCGGGAGAACTGACGCCCAGCATGGCCAGATTGCGATCCAGCTCTGACCGCAGCAGGTTGATTGCATGTGATACCCCAGCCTCGCCGGCCACTGCAGCGGCATAGTTAAAGGGTCTTCCTGCCCACACAGTTTGCGCGCCAAGAGCCAGTGCTTTGGCGACATCAGTCCCGCGCCGAATGCCGCCGTCAACCATCACGGTCATGTTGCCTGAATGATCCAGTATGCGTGGCAACATCACCATTGGTGGTGCTGCACCGTCGAGCTGGCGCCCACCGTGATTGGAAACAATGATGCCGTCCACACCCACCTGATGTGCCATGCGGGCGTCGTCTGGGTGAAGAATGCCTTTGATGACCAGCGCACCTGGCCACTGTTTTCGAATGGCGGCAACGTGCATCCAGTTGAGATGTTCTCGCCCCGAGAAGTCCCGCTGCACACGAGACGACAGAATGGGCGCGCCCCTTTCGGCGAAGGAGTTTTCGAAGTGAGGCATCCCGTGCTTCACAAGAGTCTTCAACATGGTGTTAATCAACCACCTTGGTTTGGTTACCCCATCCCACGCCAGCCGCAGGCTGGGCCTGAGCGGTGTCGAGAAACCTGCGCGAATGTTGTTCTCGCGATTACCGGCGACTGGAATGTCCACCGTCAGTACCAGTACCTTCACGCCAGCGGCCCGAACCCGTTCAATGAGAGGTCGAATACGGGTTTCGTCGCCGGGCAGATAGGCTTGAAACCAGGTTCCTGGGGCCACTGCCAGCACCTCCTCAAGGCGCACCAGTGATGACCCGCTCAAGATATTCGGGATATGGGAAGAATGCGCAGCGCGTGCCAGCGCGATATCGCCACGGTACGCGCTCAGCCCGACGATGCCCATGGGAGCAATGCCGAAAGGGCTCGCGTACCGTTCGCCGAAGATCTCCACGCTTTGGTCCCGGTGCGAGACATCTTTGAGGACGCGCGGGGCAAACGACCATGCGCCAAACGCTGACCGGTTCAACTGGACCGAGTGATTTGTCTCTGCTGCGCCAGCCACGTAGCCATAAATTGGCCGCGGTAGCACACGGCGGGCCATGATTTCAAAGTCATCGAGGCACAGCACATGGGCCAAGGGGCCTGAGGCTTTGGTTCCATCGAAGGCTGCCCAGGCATTGCTGGGGGCTGGGAGGGATGGTCTTTGATTGGGAATGGTCGGCTTCAATTTGAGTACCTGACGGATGCGTGGTTAGCGGTGCTGGATGGCGGTCATTGGCCGTTCGTGGCCCGACCGACATGCTGTCGGGATTAGGGTTTGCACTAAATATTTGTCGGACAAACAGAGGATAGGATAAACTAATATTCGAATAATTATGGAAAACCCGTCCGTTCACGTTCACCTTCCCAAGCTTGAGGCCTTCTCCCGCAGTCAGCAGGTTGAGTGCTCGTTACTTGAATTGATCTCCAGTGGTACGCTGGCGAAGGGATCGCGACTGCCCACCGAACTGAATTTGGCGCAGCAATTCGGTGTGAGTCGCGTCACGGTTCGTGAGGCGATCGCCAGATTGCGCGCAGACGGATTCGTCTCCACCAAACCCGGGCGTGGCGCTGTGGTGGAGTCTGTGGCACCACGCACCTTGCGTTTTGAAAAGCACGCGGGTGCCGAGACTTTTCAACACCTGTTTGAATTGCGACGATTGATTGAGGTCGAGGCCGCTTCGCTGGCCGCCCAGCGGCGCGATGCACAGTCACTGGCTGTCATTGAGGCCGCGCATGAAGCCATGACGTGGGCGGCCCAAAGTGGCAAAAACGCACCTGAGATCGACATGGCCTTTCACCGGGCCATCTCCGCAGCCACAGGAAACCCTCATTTGCTGGGACTTGTGGATTTCATTGCTGGACAACTGCAATCGTTGTTTGCCCAGGCGTGGGTCAACTCCGCTCTTTATGCGGGCGGTGCTCTCCACGCACATGGAGAACACGCGTTGCTGGTGGCGGCGATCCGAGAAGGTGATGCAGTGGGTGCCCGTGCGGCGGCTACTGCACACCTTGATGCAGCAGAAAAGCGCTTGTCGAGGAGCGGCCCAGTGGGGCCATCCGAAGCAGCTTTATCCCAAGCCAAGTTCTGACGACAAGCCATTTCACTACCCGTTAACTCACCCGGATCAGGAGAATCTATGAACATCAAGCAACTCTTCGCGGCAGTCGCTATCGTTTTAGCCGGCGGTCCTGCCGCCGCTCAAGTGCGCTGGGACATGCCCACGCCATACCCTGAAACCAACTTCCACACCAAAAACGTCAAACAGTTTGCCGATGAGGTGAACGCCGCAAGCGGTGGCAAGCTCACCATCACGGTGCACAGTAATGGCTCACTCATCAAGCACCCGGACATCAAACGTGCGGTGCAAACAGGACAAGTGTCAATTGGTGAGCTGCTGATTTCCGTTCTGGCGAATGAGAGCCCGCTCTACGCGTTCGACAGCAACCCGTTTCTGGCTGACAGCTATGACGCAAGCAAAAAACTCTGGTCTGCCGCCAAGGGGCCACTCGTCAAACGACTGGACGGCCAGGGCATCAACCTGTTGTACAGCGTGGCTTGGCCGCCGCAGGGAATTTATGCCAAGAAGTCGATTGAGAGCGCGGCAGATCTGAAAGGCACCAAATTCCGGACCTACAGTCCTACGACGAGTCGCTTTGGCGAACTCATGGGGGCGGTGCCAACGACCGTTCAGGTGCCGGAAATTCCTCAGGCGTTCCGCACGGGGTTGGTCGACGCCATGATCACCAGCGGCTCCACTGGAGTAGATACCCAAGCGTGGGACTACCTGACGCATTACTACGACGTGCAGGCTTTCTTGCCACAGAACATGGTTATCGTGAACAAGGACGCGTTGGCCAAACTGGATCCTGCAACCCAAAAACTCGTGGTTGACGCGGCGGTCCGGGCTGAGCGGCGTGGCTGGGAAGCGTCAGTCGCAGAGAATGACCGCGTCGTCAAGATCATGGCCGACAAGGGCATCAAGGTGCTGAAGCCCAGCGCCAAACTGAGGGTTGAACTGGCGGCCATTGGCAAACAAATGGCCGAAGAGTGGGTCAAGCGGGCCGGTGCCGATGGCGAAGCCATCATGGCCAGCTACAAAAAATAAATCACCCCGCCATCTCTTCGAAAGGATCTCGCCATGAGTGGTGTTTTGGATTGGTTGCACCGCGCGGGCGCGATAGTCGCCGGTGTGCTGCTGGTGGCGGTGGCGGCCCTCACGCTCGTGCCGATCGGTGCGCGCCTGCTGGGGTTGCCCGCTCATTCATGGGACGAGGTTGCCACCTTTTGTATGGCGGCGTCTGCCTTCATGGGACTGGCATGTACATGGCGCTCGGGTGTTCACGTGCGGATGGAACTCGTGGTGGTCCAGTTCAAAGGTATGGCGCGACGGGTCATCGAAGTGGTTGCCCTCGTGATCACGTTGCTGGCGTGCCTGTATTTCACCTGGTACGCCACGCGATTTGTTCTTGAGAGCTACCAGATGAACGATATGTCCCAGGGGCTCTTTCCGATTGCGCTGTGGATACCCCAGTCGGGCATGGTCGCTGGCCTGATGCTGATGTGCTTGGCAGTGGCGGAGTCCTTGTTTAACACACTGCGTGGGGGGAGTGCCCCGCTGAATGAAGACGCAGTCATGAGCCGTGCGGTGAACGAACTATGAGCATCCTCGCTGAATCAATATGGCTGCTGGTCATTCTGCTGGTTTTTCTTTCTGGTGGAGTATGGATTGCCGCAGTCCTGCTTATTACCGGCTATTTCGGGATGGTGATGTTCACCCAGTCTCCGGCCGGTCCGTTGATGGCCACTACAGTCTGGAGTGCCAGCAGTAATTGGGCGCTTTCATCGCTGCCGCTGTTCATATGGATGGGAGAAATCCTGTTTCGCAGCAGGATCAGCGAGGACATGTTCCGGGGCCTGGCGCCATGGGTCGGTCGACTTCCTGGCGGGCTGCTTCACACCAACGTTCTCGGATGCGGCATTTTCGCGGCCATATCCGGATCATCGGCGGCGACTGCCGCCACCATAGGCCGTATGACCGTGCCAGAACTCAGCAAGCGCGGTTACGACGTTCGGATGGTGACAGGCTCGCTGGCCGGTGCTGGCACGTTGGGGCTGTTGATCCCGCCCTCGATCATCATGATCGTGTACGGCGTCGCTGCCGATGTGTCCATCGCCCGTTTGTTCGTGGCAGGTGTGGTGCCGGGCATCCTGATGATGACCTTGTTTTCGGGGTTCATTGTTCTTTGGGCGTTAAGCAAGCCGGCCTTGCAACCGCCGCGAGAAGAGAAAACTTCGTTGACGCAAAAACTCGCCGCTGGCAAATACCTGATCCCTACCGTCGGCTTGATCGCTGCCGTCGTAGGCAGTATATATACCGGTTTGGCGACGCCAACTGAAAGTGCAGCGCTTGGCGTAGTGGGCGCACTGGCGCTCTCCTGGTGGAGCAGTTCGCTGTCAAAAAAAGTGTTTCTTGAGGGTGTGAGCGGTGCAGTGAAGACGACCTGCATGATCAGTTTCATTCTGATGGGCGCCAGCTTTCTGACGGCTTCGATGGGGTTTACTGGCATACCACGCGCATTGGCCGAGTACATCGGTCACCTGGGCCTTCAGCCTTGGCAACTCATAGCGGTATTGATGCTGCTTTTCATCGTACTGGGCTGCTTTATCGACGGCATATCGATGGTGGTGCTCACCGCAGCCGTGATACTGCCTGCTGTGAAGGCGGCCGGTATTGATTTGCTGTGGTTCGGCATCTTTGTCGTCATCGTCGTGGAGATGGCGCAGATCACACCGCCGGTTGGCTTCAATCTGTATGTGCTGCAAAGCCTGACGGGCAAGGACATGTTTTATGTGGCCCGTGCGTCGCTGCCTTTCTTCCTTCTAATGGTGGTGGCGGTGTCGCTGATCTGGGCGTTTCCGCAGATCGTGACGTTTTTGCCAAGCCTGATGTTTGACTTGACCAAATAATGTTTCGAACTTCTGACTTTCGAGAGCTGCAGGCGAAGCTTTGGAGCGCACTGCCTCAGCACTTGCGCCGCAGCGGCGAGAGTGACTGGGCGCGGGTCAATCGACCGGGCGTACCGACAGACAGTTTTCTCGAGGGTCCTTGTTTTGACGGACAGGGCAATCTGCTTGTGGTCGATATACCGTTCGGCCGCCTGCTTCGCGTGACCCCTGGCGGCGTTTGGGACGTCGCCTGTGAATACGATGGCTGGCCGAACGGCTTGAAGGTGCTCCCCGACGGCTGCTGCGTGGTGGCCGACTACCGGCGCGGCCTGTTGCGTATTGACCTCCAAACCGGAAGTGTTACGCCGGTGCTGACAGGGCGATTCAGCGAAGGCTTCAAAGGCCTGAATGACCTGCATCTCGCCGGCGACGGGTCCATCTATTTCACCGACCAGGGGCAGACGGGCCTTCACGATCCCGCTGGTCGCTTGTACCGGCTGGATATCGGGGGAGGCTTGCACACTTTGCTCAACAACGTCCCCAGCCCGAATGGACTGGCGCTATCGCCCGACGGGACAGCGTTGTTCGTTGCGGTTACACGTGATGCAGCGATCTGGCGTGCCGCAGTCATGCCCGATGGCAACCTCAGCAAGGTCGGTCGCTTCGCCAGCTTTTTTGGCGCGACAGGCCCGGACGGGATCGCTTTCGACCGGCGCGGGCGGCTTTGGGTGGCCCACCCCAGTGGGCAGTGCGTGTGGGTGCTGGCACCTTCGGGCGAAATTGCGCGCCGGGTGTCTCTGCCAGAGGGGGCGTTCCCCACCAACCTGGCTTTCGCCGCTGATGGGAGTGCCGCCTACATCACAGCATCAGGCGCTGGCGCTGTCTTTTGTGTTGGCGCGGATATCTAGCAGAAGCCGGCGTACCAGACTTTGAGATCACGGCCTGGTTCGGGATCATGGCACCCGGCGGCACGTCTAAACCTTTGATCCAAAAGATTTCAACCGATGTCGCGCGGATCGTCGCCATGCCAGAGATACAGGAGCGCATAACGTCACAAGCCAGCGAACCTGTGGGCAATCGGCCTGAGGAGTACGCGGCTTTCATCAATGCGGAGATCGTCAAATGGCGCGCCTTGATCAAACAAACCAACATGACTGCGGAATGAATCTCCAAACTAGAGACGCGACGAAGTGAAGGTCTGCGTATTTGGTGCTGGCGCTGTTGGTGGGCACATTGCTGCCCGTTTTCTGGCCGCAGGCCTTGACGAAACTTCAATCGTGACACGCGGTGCCAGTTTGGCTGCCATTCAACAGCGCGGCCTGACTTTGAGGGTCGCGGATAGAGAGTTTTACGGTCGGCCGTGCTTTGCAACCGATTCACCGGAAACGTTGCCATCACAGGATGTGGTCATCGTGTGCCTCAAGGCGCAAGCGCTGCCTGGTGCTGCCGAGGCTATTGATGGCGTGTTAAAAAAGGACGGCATCGCATTGTTTGTGATCAATGGGATTCCTTGGTGGTGGCGCTACGGCTTGCCGGGAACGCAGGAACCGCTTCGACTGCTCGACCCAGAAGGGACTTTGTGGCGGCTCCTCAGAGAGCGCTCGCTAGGTTGTGTTTGTAATTCAAGCAACGAAGTCATCGAGCCGGGTATCGTCGAAGGAATGACGGGCGATAGTTGGTATCTGGGCGACCCTATATCCGCAGCATCCTCTCGATTGACGGACATGGTTGCGTTGTTCCAGCAGGCCGGTTTTGACGCCAGAGGCAGTGCAGACCTGCGCCGGGATATTTGGAAAAAATTACTACTCAACGCTTCACTCAACACGCTCTCGGCGCTGACGCGGCTGCCGACTATCCATCTCACCACTGATCAGAACGTGCGGGTTCAAATGACGAATGTGATGTTTGAAGTGATGGCTGTTGCAAAAGCAAGCGGATGGGATCTGCAAGCGACAGTAGACGTCGAAGCTTTGATCGCACCTGAAAGGCGGGTTCATTCACATCGTACGTCCATGCTGCAAGACGTACTGGCCGGGCGGTCACTGGAAACCGAGGCATTGCTAGGTCAATTAGTTGAGTTCGCACGTGAAAGCGGTGTTCGTACGCCGCTCTGCGACATCTTGCTGAGCTTGCTGCGCGGGTTTGGGCTTTCGGGTGGACTAGAAGTCAGTTCGATTTACACAAGTGCAGAATCCTTGCTCGTTACGCCTATCGGTTCAAGCACCTCATAGATTACATGCCTGGTTCACGGCACACCATTCAATTCATAAAAAACGGAAATAAAATGGATCTAGGTCTTAAAAATAGGGTGGCTCTTGTCACCGGGGGCTCGCAGGGTTTAGGCAAAGCAATTGCCACGCGGCTGGCGCAAGAAGGTGCCAGCGTCGTGATCGTTGCGCGTGGCCGCGAATTGCTGGAGGAGACTGCGAATGAGATTCGAGCAGCCGGTGGACGGGTCGCGACAATTCAGGCTGACGTCAGTTCCGTCGAGGATTGCACGCGTCTGGTACGAGAGGCGAGTGAGGCCTTCGGCAGGCTCGATATTCTCGTCAACAATGCCGGCACTTCTGCTACGGGCGAATTTGAATCCATCACAGACGAAAGTTGGCAGGCGGACTTCGATCTCAAGCTGTTTGCGGCGATCCGGCTAGCGCGCCTTGCAATTCCGCACATGAAACAACAAGGATGGGGGCGGATCGTCAACATCACGACCATTGGTGGCAAGCAGCCGCGCGCCAAATCAATGCCGACGACAGTAACGCGTGCTGCCGGACTTGCCTTTACCAAAGCGCTGTCCAAAGAATACGGTCCAGACAACATTCTGGTGAATACTGTTTGCATAGGCTTGGTCCGTGCAAACCAGCACGAAAAGAAGGCGACCAAGGCAGGCGTCGCGGTGGAAAAGCTATACAGCGATATGGCGAAAGATATTCCGCTGGGTCGGGTCGGTCGTGCGGAAGAAGTCGCCAGCGTGGTGGCATTTCTCGCGTCCGAAGTTGCTAGCTTTGTAACTGGCAGCAGCATCAATCTTGATGGTGGTGCATCGGCCGTATTGTGATGCTGGGCCGGTTTTGATTCATGGTTCAGCCGCTTGGGTCTGGGTGGCTGAATCGAAAGTCCAAAGGTGTGAGAGCAGCCAGACCACCAAGCCAACGGGCGGCCAACCAGTCGCCCCGCTCGACGGCCACTCGCATGCACTCAACAAGGCAGGCTTCGACACACAGTACAGATGGCGTTGTCTTGCGATTAATTGGCAGGGCTAAGACGATTTTGCGAACTAAGACGGGTTCGGTCAGCGGTGCGGCAGCAAGGACACCGCGCGAAATGTCTTCCGCGACAGCAATCGTTGGCAGAATTGTCAAGCCATGTCCACCAAGCACAAGGCTCTTTTGAACGCTCATGGCATTAGTCTCGGCAACAACTTTTAGTTTCAAGCCCATCAGCGCCGCAGCATTTTCTACCAAGCTGCGCAACCCGTGCGGCGCGCTCGGCAGAACCAGTGGCTTGCCTGAGAGCTCAGCCATGCTGACAGGTTGATCTGCCCTTAGTTTTGAGCCGGGAAGTGCCACTACCCACAGCCCCTCTTCCAGCAAAGGTTTGACTCGAATTGTCGGCGTGTACTTTTGCTCATAGAGCAGCGCTACATCGACTTCTCCCGAATCGAGCCAGCTCTGGAGATGCCCCGCAAAGCCCACCGAGATTCTGACGCGGATTCCGGGGTAACGCATATTGACGGATGTGATCAATGCGCTCGACAAAAGATCGCAGGTGCTTGGGAGCAGCCCGACTGTGACGATGCCACCAACCGTGCCGTGGGATGGCCGAATTTCTGCTCGCGCACGATCGAGTTCATGTAAAACACGATTGGCGTATTCGACAAGTGTTTTGCCCGCGTCGGTTAACTCCATTCCTTTGCGTCCCCGATCAAATAGGGTGGTGCCAAGATCTTCCTCAAGCAAGCAAATCTGGCGCGACACAGCAGGCTGAACGATATTGAGTAATGCCGCAGCGCGGGTCACGTTGCCTGTCTCGGCTACTGTTAGGAATGCACGAAGTTGTTTGAAATCCATTGTTTGATGCCTATGTCAAATCGTGATTAATCCATCAAAAAATTCTATTAAATACAATGTTTAATCACAAATTATGATGAGATTTCATAAAACATACTGAGAAATATCTATGGACCCAACAACGGTTATTTCACCGAAATGGCAGCAAGCCATTTACAAGGTGCTCAAAGGGGGCGGCGTCAAGCAAATCGCTTACGTTCCAGATGCAGGCCATGCGCATGCGATTCAAAGTGCACAAGCAGATCCGGATATGCAGGACATTGTGCTGACGACAGAAGAAGAGGGCGTCGCATTGGTGAGCGGCGCTTGGTTGGGTGGTCAGCGTGCAGCCTTGCTCATGCAGAGCAGTGGGGTTGGCAACTGCGTCAATATGTTCTCGCTACTGCGGAGCTGCAATTTCCCCTTCCTCACGCTGGTGACGATGCGCGGCGAGTATGCCGAATTCAATCCTTGGCAATGCCCCATGGGAAAGAACACCCAAAGTGCCTTAGAGATGATGGGTATCACGGTGCTCCGTGTATCGCGACCTGAGGATGTGGAGGAAATTGTGAGTGCGGGTTTGGATTCCGCATTCTTGGCGGGTGAGCAGGTGGCTGTTCTGCTGTCTCAAAGCCTAATTGGTCGCAAGAAGTGGGAGCGCAAATAATGAGCACGTCTGTAAAAATCGCTGTTGAACGACGAACCTTCGTTGCCAAGCTGCTGCAGGCCACGCCTGACGCTCTGGTGATCGCGGGGCTGGGCTCTCCGTCCTACGATGTGTTTGCCGCCGGAGACCGTGATCGCAACTTTTACCTCTGGGGTGCAATGGGCGGCTCAACATCGATGGGCTTGGGGCTTGCACTGGCGCAACCCTCGAAATCGGTCGTGGTTATCACGGGTGACGGTGAGCAACTCATGGGTATTGGAAGCCTGGCCACAATTGGCGCCAAGCAACCCGCCAACTTAACGATCGTGGTGCTCGACAACGGACACTTTGGTGAGACTGGGATGCAGCGCAGCCACACCAGCTTGGGCACCAACTTGGTGGCCGTGGCGAAAGGCTTTGGTATCTCAGACTCCTTCGTTGTCAATCAGCTCGAAGACTTTAGTAATGTGGCCCGGCGCGTGAATGCTCGCCAAGGTTTGGCTTTTGCTCAGGTCCTCATTAGCTCCGATGAACCTGCACGTGTGTTGCCTCCACGTGACGGCGTTTACGTGAAGAACCGTTTCCGGGCAGAACTCAGTTTTTTGCCTTTCTAATCAACTATTTAGGCAAGGTAACATCATGAAGCGTTATCAACTCAAAATTGATGGCCAGTCTACTGATCCCTCGAGCGCGAGTTGGTTCGAGACTCAAAACCCCTTCACCGGAAAAACTTGGGCAGAGATCCCGAAGGGTAACGCCCAAGATGTTGATCGCGCTGTTCAGGCTGCACACCGATCATTAACGGATGGGCCGTGGTCTGAGATGACGGCGAGTCAGCGCGGTATGTTGTTGCACCGCTTGGGAGACTTGATCGCGCGTGATGCGCGCAAGCTGGCCGAAACCGAGGTTCGTGATAATGGAAAACTCTATGCCGAAATTTTGGGGCAGCTCAACTACATTCCGCAGTGGTATTACTACTTCGGTGGCTTGGCAGACAAGATTCAGGGGACTGTCCTGCCGTTGGATAAAAAAGGCTATTTCTGTTTTACGCGCAATGAGCCGATAGGCGTTGTTGCAGCGATCACGCCTTGGAACTCGCCGCTAATGCTTGCCGCTTGGAAAATTGCACCGGCACTCGCAGCTGGCTGCACGGTGGTCATCAAGCCGTCAGAATTCACCTCCGCCTCGACCCTAGAGTTCGCTGAACTCTTTGAAGAGGCAGGCTTTCCGCCTGGCGTGTTCAATGTCGTCACAGGATTTGGTCAGGATGTCGGGGCATCGCTTGTTGAGCATCCTTTGGTGCGCAAGATCAGCTTCACTGGATCTGACACAACGGGCCGCATCATCAACGAGCAAGCGGCTCGGCACTTGAAGCACACGGCGATGGAGCTTGGGGGGAAGTCCCCGAACATTATTTTCGCCGATGCAGATCTAGAGCAGGCAGTCTTCGGCGCAGTCTCTGGTATTTTTGCCGCCACAGGTCAGACATGTATTGCCGGGTCGAGACTACTGGTGCAAGACAGCATTTACGACGCAGTCGTCGAGAAGCTCCTTGTCATCGCGCGGACAGCCAAGATGGGTGATCCCATGGATACTGGCACCCAAGTTGGGCCCGTGACAACTCAGCCTCAGTACCAGAAGGTGCTCGACTATATCGATATAGCTAGGCAGGATGGCGCAACCTTGTTGCTGGGTGGGCGAGCTGCAAACGCTGCTGAGTGCGGGAAAGGTTTATTTGTTGAGCCGACCATTTTTGGCGACGTAAATAATGGAATGCGCATAGCGCAAGAAGAAGTTTTTGGTCCAGTGCTATCGATCATTCGATTCAAGGACGAAGCTGAGGCATTGGTCATCGCCAACGATGTACGTTTTGGCCTCGCAGCAGCTGTATGGACAAGTGATATCGCACGGGCCTTTCGCATGACCGAAAAACTGCAGGCCGGCACAGTCTGGGTTAACACCTACCGTGCGGTGAGCTTCATGGCTCCTTTTGGGGGCTACAAGGACTCTGGGTTGGGGCGCGAGAATGGGATTGATGCAATACGCGAGTTCATGCAGGTGAAGAGCACTTGGATAAACATTGGTGCTGCTACCGGAAATCCATTCGTGATGCGCTGACCCTTAATACTACCAACTGTAAGCGCGTGGAGTCCCATCTTGAACTGGTGGCACCGGATGTGGACAACGGCTCAGCCGGTAGCGGTGGTCTTTGGTTGCCAGTCGTGAGGTAACCGTCCTTCATTGAACTTGTGATTCAAGTGAAGTCACGGTGACTCACGGAAATGAAATGCCGTCGATCCAAGATTCAAGAGGATGACTCTGCGGACTGTCCTCTTCAATCACTTCATCGAGCGGGCTTCACAGTGCATTTGGCCAACACCACCGGCAGGGCTCGGCAGAAATACTTCTTGCGCCAATCCTCGGTATAGCTCGATGTGTCTTGTGCATCAGTCAGGACGAATGATGCGCCCACGCATGCGCGAAGCCGGGTCAGCGGTGGTTCGAGTTAGTTTGCCGTTGTCATGTCTCACCTCACGAGTGCCAAAGCGAAAGTTGGCACGTAGGTCACGAGGGCCAGCACCACCAGCATCATGAGTACGAAGGGCATGATTGCACGCGAAACGGGCCAGAGCTTGACACCGCTGATGGCCATGCCGACGAAGAGGCAGTAGCCAATCGGAGGGGCGGCCATACCAATGGCAACATTGGTTACGATAATGGCACCAAAGTGAATGGGATCGACGCCAAACTGGTTGGCGATGCTGATAAGCATGGGACCCAGGATCACCATGATGGCAATCTCGTCCATCACGGCGGCCAGCAGGAAGAAACCGAGGTTGAGTGCCGCCAGCATGATCCACTTCTCGTGGATGTTGGCACCCAGCCAGCTGGCGAGTTTCGTGGCAAGTTGCTCCTGCGCCACCAGAAAACCAAAACCGGAAGACACCGCCACGATGGCCATCACAATGGCACTGATGGCCATGGCTCTGCTGACCGCCTCGGGAAGCTGGGATATACGGAGCCGCCCCTCAATGACAATGCCCACAAACAGGGCGTACAAGCATGCCACCACTGCTGCCTCTGTGGGGGTGAAGACTCCACCATAAATGCCGCCGAGCACTATGACCGGTGCCAGCAGTGCCCACATACCCTCCTTTAGCGCAGCAACAATTTCAGCGAATGTGGCAGCCTTCTCCCGTGGCCGTTTCTCACGCAGCGCCTGAATGACGATGATTGCGACCATGCCAACTGCCATCAGCATGCCGGGCAAGACACCCGATAGAAACAGCTTTGCGATCGACTGCTCAGCGATCACACCCCAGATCACGAAGGCGATTGATGGGGGTATCAATGGCGCAAGAATCCCTGCGCTAACCGCCAGCGCTGTGGCGTAAGCTTTGCTGTAGCCCCTCTCTGCCATCGCCGGAATCATCACCGCGCCAATGGCCGCGGTCGTGGCCGGAGCGGATCCGCTCACCGCTGCAAACACCAACGCTGCGACCACCACGACCAGCCCCATACCACCGGGCAGATGCCGTACGAACACATCGGCCACGCGCACCAACCGCTTCGACAAACCACCGGCGCTCATCAGTTCGCCTGCGAGCATGAAAAACGGGATGGCCAGCAGGCTAAAACTTTGTGTGCCCGCAACCATGGTTTGGGGAAACAACATGGGATCGATGCCCGTCAAAAAGATGACGGCGATTACGCACATTGCAATAGAAAATGCAAACGGCACGCCCAGTACCACCAGTCCGGCGAAGCCCGCCGTCAAAATCCACGAAGTTGTTGACAAAGTTACCTCACTGCGCTGGGGCGACGGAGGCTTCATCTACCGGAATCCCCTTGGCGACCGGGCCAATCATCACCATCTCTAGGGCAAACAGGGCGATCAGTACACCGCAGACTGGAGCGCAGGCATAGAGGTAGGCGGTGGGATACCCAATGGCGGCCGATGTAGAACCGAACGCGTCCTGAACGTAGTTGGTGCCTGACCAGGCCAGAAACATACCGAGCCCAGCGATGGCCAGAGCGATCAACTTTTTCAGGCCTGCTTGAACGGGTCGGGGAAATGTATCCGTCAACAGGTCCATACGAACATGGATATGGTCTCGCACCCCCAAGGCAATGGCCAGCAACATGCTCCAACTGAAGCATGCCAACGCCAGCTCTTCACTCCAGCTCAAGGCTTGACCGAGGGCAAAGCGCATGAAGACCTGCAGTGAGAGCGCTGCAAGCATGATGACTGCCAGTGCTATCACGGCTACACGCACCGTCATAGCCAGGCGATCGAAGCCCTTTCGCAAGAGCGATTTCATGGGGCGTCCTTTGCGATTACTTCACTGCGGCCAAGGCCATGTCCATCAACTGGGCATTACCGCCCTGCCGGAACTTGTCATACACCGGTGACACGCTCTTGCGGAAGGCTGCGACGTCTTTGATGGCATTGACCTTCATGCCGTTCTTCTCGAGCGTTGCCAATGTCTTTTTGGCATCGGCGCCCGCAACCTGGCGCTGCACTGCGGTGGCGCTCTTGGCGGCTGACATGACCGCCGTGCGCTGCTCGGGCGTCAGCTTGTCGAGCGTGCGCTTGCTCATGGTCAGGCCAATCATGGAGTATGTGTGATTGGTGAGCGACAGGAACTTGGTGACCTCGTAATACTTGTTGGCTTCGATCACTGCCAGCGGAATCTCCAGTCCGTCAATTGTGCCCTGCTGGACCGCTGTAAAGGTCTCGCCCCACGCCATGGGTACCGCCGATCCTCCCAAGCTGGTAAACATTTCGATGAACACCGGGTTTTGCATCACGCGGTACTTCACTCCTTGCACGTCGGCAGGCGCCGACACCGGGCGACTGTTATTGATCATGTTTCGAAATCCGCCTTCCATATAACCCAGCATCACTATGCCTTTGGCTGCCAGGCGCTTGCTGAGCTCGGCACCCACGGCACCGTCGAGCGCTTTGTGCGCCTGTTCTTCTTTGGAAAAAAGGAAGGGGAGGTCGTTAACACTGAAGGCAGGCTCGATCTGGGCGATGACGGCATTGGTGATCACGCCACCATCGACCGTGCCAAAACGCATGCCTTCGAGCATTTGACGTTCGTCGCCCAACTGCCGGTTAGGATAAAGCTGCACTTCCATCGTGCCCTTGCTTTCACGCTCGATAGCGGTCTTGAAGGCCCGGGCACCTATCGCATATGGATCCTGGGCACCGTCGGAAGTGGTCCAGCCAATTTTTATTACTACCTTGTTTTGTGCCAGCGCGGTGGTTGGGCTCACGCTGAAGCCCGCTACGGTCAGCAAACTGGCCAGGATGTTCAGGGTAATACGTCGTTTCATGTTGTCTCCTTTTTGTTGCTAGAGTGACTTGGGGAAATCAGTGATTCCAATAAAGGCGCGTGGGGTTGTCCACAAGCACCTGCTGCAATTCCGCTGGACTGCAGGAGTCCAACAGCGCATTGATCAGATATCCGTCGTCGGGCATCGGGGCTGCGATTGATGGGTGAGGCCAGTCACTGCCCCACACCAACTGCGCCGGGTTGGCGCGTAGCAGCGCTTGGGTCAGCGGCCTCACATCGGCATATTCCTTTCGTTGGGGCGATATACGGTAGGCGCCAGACAGTTTTACCCATGCCCTGCCTTCTCGAACCAGCGCCAGCAGGTTGCTGAAACCTTTGCTTGCCATAGCTCTGTCTGCGCCCACATGACCGTAATGGTCGACCACCAGCGGCACGCCGAAGTCGGCCATTTGTACGACGGTGTCGGGGTCTTTGTCCACATCCATGAGCACTTGTAAATGCCAGCCAAAATCTTTGACGCGGGCAACAATGCTTGGCAGGTCTTGCAGGGCAGCGCCACCATCAAAAAGAGCATTGCAGCGTGTACCCCGCGCACCCAGTTCGTGCCAACGCTCAATGTCGTTTCCCGGTGTGTCGAGATAGACTACTGCGACACCGCGCATCCACTGATTATTGGCACGCAAGGTGTCCTCGAAGCTTGTGTGATCGCGCCCGTACACGCTGGGATGAACCAATACCGCACGCTCCAGTCCCAGTGTCCTTGCCATTGCCCTGTACGCCGTCAGCGGTGCCGGTGTGGGCGTGTAGCTGCGCACCTGCGCGAGCGGGTAGGCCGTGCCTGAATCGAAAACATGGAAGTGACAGTCACATGCACCGGCAGGTACTCGGCGATTTGGCGCAGTAATCTCAGCTTTGAAAGGCAAGTAAGTGGTGTGTGTCATAACTAAATATCCCTGCTCGTTTTAGGTATGGGTGCCTTCTCTTTCGCCGGGCCAATGCGCAATCCCAGCCGCTTCGGTGCGCCTTCCAGATGAGTGCGTACCGCCTGTCTGGCCGCTTTCGGGTCACCGACCTCAATGGCCTTGAACAAGGCTTCGTGCTCTTGCTGCGCTTTCTCAGGGTGACCTGGTACGCGGTCGCTGTTCGCGCGGGCCATCTTCACGCTGTCTGCCAGTGAACCATGCAAGAACTTCACCAGCTTGAGCATCGCAATGTTGTGTGTGGCGCTGGCGATTGCCAGGTGAAAACGCACATCGGCTGCAGTTCCGTCCGTGCGGTTCCTCACCGCCAACGCCATTTGTTCAAGCTCGCCCCGCATGCTAATGAGATCCAGTGTGGACCTGCGCAGCGCCGCCAGTTCAGCGCACGACTGCTCAACATGCAAACGAACTTCGTAGGTGTCTGCAAGCAGTGTGTGATCTACATCCATGCCAACATCCAGTCGCAGGCTCGGTGACGACAAACGATCCTTGACGTACACCCCCGAACCTTGGCGTGGCTCGATGTAGCCGTCGTACTTCAAACGCGACAGAGCTTCGCGCACGATAGGTGGGCTCACATGGAACAAGTCAGCGAGCTCGCGCGTGGAGGGAAGTTTGCTGCCCGGCTGATAGATCCCTGCGTCAATACGCTTCAGCAAGACGGCAGTGATCTCATCAGGAAACCGATTGGGTTTTGAAACAGCAACAAGTTCGAAATCAGGCATATAGCAAAGTTACCTGATAACTTGGTTACTTTCTATGGGGTTTCCCCGAGCCAAATCGTGCTGAGGGTGAAACTCACTTCACTACCTCAAGGCAGGCAATGGTCGCCCACCCATCGGCCTAGAGCGTATGCTACGCATTCACTTCATTCAGCACTGTTTCAACTTCGCCGACCTGGCCTGTGAGGAGGCGCTGTACGACAGTGCCAGCCTGCGCCGCTTCGTGGGTATCGATCTGGGCCGTGAGCCGGTGCCCGATGCCACCACCTTGCTCAAGTTCCGCCGCCTTCTCAATGACAGCAAGCTGGGAGAGGCCTTGTTTGCCAAAAGTAGGTCAGGAACTGCAAGCCCGAGGCTTCAAGTCAACACCGGCACCATCGTGGATGCCATCATCATTGGTGCACCCAGCTCGACCAAGAACGCGGACAAGGCGCGTGACCCCGAGATGCACCAGAGCCGCAAGGGCCAGCAATGGTATTTTGGTATGAAGCTGCACATCGGGGTGGACAGCCAAAGCGGACTGGCGCACAGCCCCTTGGTGACGGCTGCCAATGTGCATGACAAACACCCGCTGCCCGACTTGCTGCATGGCGCCGAGCGACGCGTGTACGGTGACTCGGCCTATGCCAGCCAGAAGGCGTTGATTGAGGGCAAGGCCCCGAACGCCAAAGACTTCATCAACCAGCGCACCCGGCGCAACGGCATCGCAGACGAAGCGGTCAAGGTCAAAAACCGCAACAAGTCGCGTATCCGCTCGCGCGTGGAGCATGTGTTCGGCGTGGTCAAGCGGCTGTGGGGCTTTGGCAAGGTGCGCTACCGCGGCCTGACCAAGAACGCCACGCGCGCGTTCACGGCCCTGGCACTGGCACTGGCCAACATCTATCTCAGTCGGCAACGGCTGATCGCACAGGTGCGCCCATGAGGGGGGTGAGCGGGCGAGAAGGCCCGCAAATCAGGCCTGATGGGCCGGCAGATGAGCTGCTTGGCGAGCCGTTTCGGCCAAATCGAGCCGTCATCAGCCCGCGCAGCTGTCTTGACGGTACTTGTTCAGCTTAGCCCTAGTTAAATTCTGGACTGTCCGATATGGCCAGAATCGAATATATTTAAATTAAAGGTCAGAATCCATCGACGACAGGAGCTCAGCCAGTCAGGCCGTTACATCGGTCTGACTTAACCCAACCGGCCTCCACAAATACGCAGCGATTCAGGTGGCTCGGGCTGGGGGTTCTCTAAGAAAGCCGAGCGCATCCAATTTACTTTTTTACTCAGTCCGCGCGCGCGCCCGATGATTTGACTGCACCACCCCAAATCTCGAGTTCGCTCTTGAAGAAAATTGTGGTTTGTTCCGGGGTGGTCATGACCGGCTCTGCGCCAAGGGCGATCAGGCGCTCCTTGATGGCCGGCTTTGTCAGCACTGCGTTGAGCTCGCTGTTCATCTTCTGGATGATTGGACGCGGCGTTCCGGTCGGTGCTAGAAACGCGGCCCAGGCCACGGCCGCGAAGCCCGGCACGCCGGATTCGGCTACGGTAGGTACCTCGGGCAACACCACCGACCGGTCCTTCGTGCCCACAGCGATCACCTTCAGCTTGCCGCTCTTGACATGCGGGATTACGGCGGGACCGGATTCGAACATCATGTTGATATCGCCAGCGATAAGGCCGGTGATTGCCGCGGCCGCGCCCTTATAAGGCACGTGCGTGATCTGCAGCCCAGCAGCGGCCTTGAGCAGCTCCATGGTCAGGTGATTGGTCAGGCCGCTGCCCCCGGACGCGTAGTTGGTCTTGCCCGGGTTCTGCTTGACGTAGGCGATTAAGTCCTTCAGGTTGCCGGCCGGAAATTCCTTATTCACCACCAGGAACTGCGGCACCGCGGCGATCATGCCGATCGGCTGGAAATCCTTCAGTGTGTCGTAGGGCAGCTTGCTGTAAAGCGACGGGTTGATGGCTAGGGGGCCGCTGGACGCCATCAGCAGCGTGTAACCATCCGCAGGCGAGTTCTTAACCTGCTCGGTGCCGATGATCGCGGCCGCACCGGCCTTGTTGTCGACGAAGAAGCTCTGTCCCACGGACTCGGTGAACTGCTGCGCAAGCAGGCGGGCGATCACGTCGGTGGTCTGTCCCGCAGGGAAGGGAACGACGATGCGCACGGGGCGATTGGGCCAGGCGCCTTGCGCTGCGGCCCAGCCGGCCAACAGGCAGAGTGTCAGGGCTGCGAGGATTTTTTTCATGGTGTTTCTCCGGTGGGGTGGGGGGGATTTTGGCGCCACGACGTGACCAGCTGGAAGCGGTCCGCCACATAGAGGTTGGCAGATGCGGTCAGCAGTCGGCCTGTGTGGTCGAAGTAGCAGCGCAACATGCGCAGCGCCGGGGTGCCGGCCTTGAGTTTGAGCAGTTTGGCGACAGCGGGTGGCATCATCGTGGCCTCGATCTGCTGCAGCACTGAATCTACTTGCTGGTGGTAGAGGGTGCGCAGCAGTTCGTAGATGCTGGGGTGGTTGCCGCGCAGGTGTTCGCGCATGGATGCGAATTCGGGCCGCAGGTAAACGCGGGTGAATGAGATCGGCGCATCCTGCCCGGCCAGATGCCGCATGGTCTGAAGCTCTAGCCACTGCGAGTCGGGCTCGCAGCGCAGGTCGCGCGCCATCGCGGCATCAGCCGTCACGAGCGATTGCCCCAGCACTTCGAGACGTGTGGTGCTGGTGTAGTCCATCAGCTCCTTGAGCGAGCCAAGCGCAGCGACATAAGGCTGCGGCGCACCGGCGGCGCGGACCAGCGTGCCGATACCGGGACGACGCACGATCAGGCCGCTGTCCGCCAGCTTGCGGGTGGCCTCGCGCACCGTGTGGCGGCTGACGCCGTACATCTTGCCCAACTGGTCCTCGGTCGGGAGCAGGCTGCCCACGGGATACTTGCCACTCTTAATGTCAGTGAGCAGGCTCTGCTGCAGCCACGCATAACGTGGCAGCGCGGGCAACGCGCTTCTGACCGGGCAGTGGGGGGTAGGGGAGCGGGCAGAGCTGGAGGGCATTGAGTTTAGTTTGTACTGACAAAACTTTCACTTGCAAACTGGGGTTTGTACGTACATTAAAATAACGCGATCCGTGACAGGATTCCACCGATGTCCGCAGACCAATCCACTTCCCAATCTCAACCATTCGCGCGCTCGGTCGCCACCGCCGGACCTTTTGCCGGCTTGGTGGTGGTCGAGCTTGGCCATAGCGTGGCCGCGCCGTTTGCCGGTCAGATCTTCAGCGAGCTCGGCGCGCAGGTGATCAAGATAGAAAAGGTCGACGGCGACGACGCGCGCAAGTGGGGGCCACCGTTCTGGGAAGGCGCCGGCGCATTTTTCCAGGCGCTCAACCGCAACAAGCAGTCGGTGGTGTGCGACCTGCGGAATCCCGAACAACTGGCGGCGGTGCAGCAGTTCATATGCGAGCGCGCCGACATCGTGCTGCAGAATCTGCGTCCCGGCCATGTCGAGAAGCTCGGGCTGGACGGCCCCGGCCTGCTCGAGCGAAAGCCTTCGCTGATCTATTGCAACCTCGGTGCTTTTGGCCGCGAAGGCCCGCTGAAGGACCGGCCCGGTTACGACCCGCTGATGCAGGCCTTCGGCGGCATCATGAGCACCACCGGCGAACCCGGCCGCCCGTCGGTGCGCGTTGGCGCTTCCATCGTCGATATGGGCACCGGTATGTGGGCGGTGATCGGCGCGCTGGCGGCCCTGCACGAGCGTCACAGCACAGGCCGCGGCCGGGTGGTCGATGTCTCGCTGTTTGAGACCGCCAGTTGCTGGGTTTCGCTGCTCTCCGCGCAATTCCTGGCGTCCGGTCAATTGGCTGGCAAGCAGGGTTCGGGCACGCCGGGCATCGTGCCATACAAGGCCTATGACACCCGCGATGGCGAGATCGTGGTGGCTGCGGGCAGCAACGTGCTGTTCCGCTCTATGGCGGGCGCGCTGGATCGCCCCGAGTGGTGCGACGATCCGCGCTTCGCCGAAAACCCTAGCCGGGTCGCGAACGAAGACGAACTGTACGGCATGATCGACGAGATCATGGCGCAGCAGCCCACGGCGCACTGGATCGCAAAGCTGGAAGCGGTGGGCGTTCCTTGTTCGCCGGTCAACAACCTGGCGCAGATGTTGGACCATCCGCAGACCGCCGCCCTCGGCCTGGTGCAGGATGTACCCGGCACGGGCATGCGATTCATCGGCTTGCCGCTGAGCCTGGACGGCCAGCGTCCGCGGCCAGTGTCTGCCCCCCCCAAACTGGGTGAGCACAACGCCGTCGTGCATGAAAGGACAGCATGACTCAGCCGTTCAATTACGAAACCGTCACCTGCACCAACGCTGCTCCGCATGTGCTGCTGGTCACTCTCGACCGCCCGCAGGTCGGCAATGCCCTCAACACCCAGATGGGTCGCGACCTGCTGGACCTATGGTGCCGGCTGACCGAAGATGCTGGCGAAGTGCGTTGCGTCGTGCTGACTGGCGCCGGCGAAAAAATCTTCTGCGCCGGCGGCGACCTGAAGGAGCGCAACGGTATGACGCGCGAACAGTGGCAGCGTCAACACGAGCTGTTCGAGCGCATGTACTGGACGATGGTGGACCTGCCGGTGCCGGTCATCGCGGCCGTCAACGGCCATGCCTACGCCGGGGGGCTCGAGATGGCGCTGTGCTGCGACTTCATCTACGCCAGCAGCTCTGCACGCTTCGCGCTGACTGAGGTCACGCTGGGTATCATGCCCGGGGCGGGCGGCACGCAGAACCTGCCGCGCGCGGTTGGCGAGCGTCGCGCCCGCGAGATCATCATGACCGGGCGGCCTTTCGACGCCCAGCAGGCGGCGGACTGGTGCTTGGCCAACCAAATCCATGCGCCCGACAAACTGCTGGCTACTGCGCTCGACACCGCCACTGTCATCGCGGGCAATGCGCCGCTGTCAGTGCGCCAAGTCAAGAAGTCTGTCCGTTATGGCGGGCAGATGGAGCTGCGCACGGCCCTGCGCTTCGAGGTCGAGGCCTACAACCACCTGGTCGATACGGAGGATCGGATGGAGGGGGTCCGCGCCTTCAACGAAAAACGCAAGCCGGTGTTCAACGGCCGCTGAGTCTTCCAAAGGAGTACACACCATGCGCCAAAAAATCATCCTGCGCGAAGTCGGCTTGCGCGACGGGCTGCAGATCCACTCGACCTTCATGCCCACAGACGACAAGCTGGCCTGGATCACTGCCGAGGCGGCGACCGGCATTTCGGAAATCGAGGTTACCTCGTACGTTCCGCCCAAACTAATCCCGCAATTTGCTGATTCGGAAGCAGTGACAGCTGGCGCGCTGGCCATCCCCGGCCTCACGGCAAGCGCGCTCGTCCCTAACCTGCGCGGCGCCCAGCGTGGCATCGAACTCGGCGTGCACAAGCTCAATTTCGTGATGTCGGTGAGCCGCACCCACAACATGAAAAACGTGCGGCGCTCCCCCGAGGAGTCGATCGCCGATTTCCGGGCGATCGTCGATCTGATCCGCAGCCAGCCGGAAGGGCGGCGTCCGGTGATCAGCGGCGGCCTGTCCACAGCCCTCGGCTGTTCTTATGAAGGCCGGGTGGCGGTTTCGCAGGTGATCGACTATGCGGTGCAGCTGCTGGAGGCCGGCGCCCAGGAGCTGCAGGTCGCCGACACCGTTGGCTATGCGGACCCTGTGCAGGTACGCAACCTGTTCAAGCCTCTGCTGGCCGAGGTGGGTAACGTGCCGGTCGCCGCGCACTTCCACGACACCCGCGGCACCGGGCTGGCCAACGTCAGCGCCGCGCTTGATTGCGGCATCACGATGTTCGATGCGTCACTGGCCGGCCTGGGCGGTTGCCCGTTCGCGCCCGGCGCCAGCGGCAACATCGTGATGGAGGACCTGTGCTTTATGCTCGACTCGATGGGTTTGGACACCGGCGTCGATCTGGAGAAGCTGGTGCAGGTGCGCCAGTTCATCGCCGCGGCGCTGCCCACCATTGCCATGCAGGGTGCATTGGCCAAGGCTGGCCTGCCGCGAAACTACGAATTTGCCGCCCACCGCGTTCGATAACGAGCCGCGCGGTCCGACAACAAGAGGTTTTCATGGAACAAGAAGCTGCAACCCTCAAGATCGAGGTCGGTGAAGATTATCCCGAGATCCGCGAAAGCGTGCGCCGCGTCTGCGCCGACTTCCCCGGTGCCTACTGGCGCAAGTTGGAGGAAGAAGAGGCTTATCCCACCGATTTCGTTCGCGCCCTGACCGAGGCCGGCTATCTCGGCGCGCTGATTCCCGAAAACTACGGTGGCAGCGGCATGCCGCTGCGGGCTGCGGCGGTGATCCTGGAAGAGATCCATGCGAGCGGCTGCAATGCCGGCGCCTGCCATGCTCAGATGTACACCATGGGCACCGTGCTGCGGCACGGCAGCGAAGCGCAGAAGCAAACCTACCTGCCGCGGATCGCCAGCGGCGAGTTGCGCTTGCAGGCTTTCGGTGTGACGGAGCCCACCACCGGCAGCGACACCACCAAGCTCAAGACCCGCGCGGTGCGCGACGGCGACGGCTACGTGGTCAACGGCCAGAAGGTCTGGACTTCGCGCGCGCTGCATTCGGACCTGATGCTGCTGCTGGCCCGGACCACGCCCCTGGACGAAGTTAAGAAAAAGAGCGAGGGACTTTCGGTATTTCTGCTCGACATTCGCGAAGCGCGCGGCAAGGGCTTGGACATTCGCCCACTCAAGGCCATGATCAACCACAACGCCACCGAAGTCTTCTTCGACAACCTGCGCATTCCGGCCGACAGCTTGATCGGCGAGGAGGGCAAAGGCTTCAAGTACATCCTGGACGGCATGAATGCGGAGCGTATCCTGGTTTCAGCCGAGGCCATAGGCGACGCGCGCTGGTTCACCAAGACCTCGGTGGCCTACGTTAGCGATCGCCGTGTCTTCGACCGGCCGATCGGTCAGAACCAGGGCGTGCAATTCCCTATAGCGCGCGCTCATGCAGAGGTCGAAGCGGCCGACCTTTTGCTGCGGCGGGCGGCGGCCAAGTTCGCTGCAGGTCAGCCGTGCGGCGACGACGCCAACATGGGCAAGCTGTTGGCTTCCGATGCCGCGTGGCACGCGGCCGAAGCATGCCTGCAAAGTCACGGCGGCTTCGGCTTCGCGCGCGAGTACGACGTCGAGCGCAAGTGGCGCGAGACCCGGCTGTTCCAGGTGGCGCCGATCTCGACCAACATGGTGCTGGCCTACGTCGCTGAGCACATGCTGGGCATGCCGCGCTCATACTGATTTTCACAACTCCTCGCCATTTGGAGACACCCTTGACCGGCTTGACCCAAGAACTCGCGGCCTACGTGGCCCAGCCAGAATTCGGCACGCAGGAGCAGGCGTCGTGCGACGTGGCGCGCACCGGCTTCATCGACACCATCGCCACGATGATGGCCGGCAGTAGCGAGCCCGTGGTGCGCATTATGTTGGAGCACTTGGGCGGTGTGCGTACTCCGGCGGAAGCACCGGTGCCGTTCGCTGGCCTAATGCTGCCCGCAGCGCAGGCGGCCTGCATCAACGGCGTCGCTGCGCACGCGCTGGACTATGACGATGTAGCCCTGTCGGCCCACACCAGCACGGTGCTGGTGCCTGCGATCCTGGCTGAAGGCCACCGCCTCGACGTATCGGGCGCCGATGCGGTGCGAGCCTATGTAGTGGGCTACGAGGTCTGGGCCGAGCTCTTTTCGCGTGAGAGCGACCAGTATCACCTGAAAGGTTGGCATCCGACTGGTGTGTTCGGCGCGGTGGGCGCCGCCGCGGCGGTGGCGTATCTGAATAAGCTTTCGCAGGAACAAACGCGCCAGACTTTGGCAATCGCTGCCAGCATGGCTAGCGGGCTGGTAGCCAATTTCGGCACCATGACCAAGCCGCTGCACGCGGGCCGCGCTGCGGCCTGTGCGATCGAAGCCATCCGCCTGTCGCAGCTGGGCCTGACGTCGGCACCCGACGTATTCGAGCATCCGGCCGGTTACCTAAATGCGCTGTCGCCGGCCGGAAGCGTCGACCGCGAACGGCCGGCGCAGCTAGGTCACACGCTACGGTTACTTGACAGTGGCCTCTCGGTCAAGGGCTACCCAGTCTGCTATTCCGGCCACCGGGTGATCGACGGCGTGGTGGATATCGCCGAGCGCGAGGACATCGATCCATCGCAGGTGCGCTGCGTGCGGGTGACAATCGGGCGGGCGCAGGCCTCGATGCTGCGAAACCACCGGCCGCAGACTGGGCTGGAGGCTAAGTTCAGCGCCGAGTTCGCAGTTGCAGCCGCTCTGGTGACGCGCCGGGTCAGCCTGGCCGAGCTCACCGACGACTTTGTGGCGCGCGACGATGTGCGGGCGCTGTTTGACAAGGTCGTGATTGACATCACCGACAAGCCTTGCCTCATTGACCCAGCTTTCTCTTTCGCAGACCGTGTAGTGATTGAGATGGAAGACGGCCGCAGCTTCGACTCCGGCGCCATCCGCTTTGCGCGAGGTAACGCCAAGCTGCCGCTGGACGCCGCTGGCCTGCGGCGGAAGTTCCTCGACTGCATGGAAGCGGGAGCAGTGCCGGCCTATTGCCGCGCCGGTGCAGGCGCTGCCCTATACGAACGCATCGCGGGTCTGCAGAGCTTGCCCAGCGTGCGCCAGCTCTTTTGATGAAGGGCCAGGGCCAGCTACCGCTGATCGCCACGCTGCTGATCCAGGCGTCCAGCGCCTTTGCCATGATGGCGGTTCCGGTGCTTGTCCCGGTCGATGCCGGCCCGCCGCGTCTGACGACCGCTGGCATCGGCGTATACGTGCTTTTCGCCTACGTAGGCGCGATGAGCGGCAGCTTGTCAGCCGGCCCTCTGGTGGAGCGCTGGGGCGCCATCCGAACGAGCCAGGGCGCATTGCTGTTGTCTGCGGCCGGGCTGGCAGTCGCGGCGCTGGTTCCGAGCGGTTTGATGGTCGCGGCGCTGCTGGTTGGGCTGGGCTATGGGCCGATCACCCCCGCCAGTTCGCATGTGCTGATCCAAACCACACCCGCCCATCGCCGCAACCTGGTGTTCTCTATTAAGCAGACCGGCGTCCCGGTTGGAGTAGCGTTGACTGGCTTCTGCATCCCGCTGCTGGCGGGCTCGACCGGATGGGTCGGCACGCTGCTGACCGCATGCTTGGCATGCGTGTTGACCGCCGTGGCCTCCCAGCCGATCCAGGCTGGTCTGGATGCGCAGTCCATGAGTGCAAAGCGTGTCGCTGGGAGCGCCAGTCGCTGGTCCATCATCTCCGTCCTTCGTCAGGTGGTCGAGCCACTGACGGTCATCTTCCGGCACAAGGGTCTTCGTTCGATGGCCATGGTTTCGTTCTTGCTGTCGGGAATGCAGGCGTCCCTGGCAAACTACCTCGTGAGCTTCCTCACGACCAGCCTGGGAGTTGCGGCGCTTGCGGCGGGATTCATCCTTGGCATGTCGCAGATGGGCGGCGTTGCCGGGCGCATCGTCTGGGGTTACCTGAGCGACCACTGGGTTGCGCCGCTGATGATGTTGTCGGCCCTGTGCGTGGTGATATTTTTCGCCGCGCTCATGTCCGGCGCACTGGCGTTCTGGAACTTGCAGCCTTCCCTGGCCGCGCTGGTGGGCCTGATGGTTATCTTCGGCGCCACGGCTAGCGGCTGGAACGGGGTGTACCTGGCCGAGGTGGCGCGCCAGGCGCCGCCAGGGGAAGCGGCTAAGGTAACGTCGGGCACCCTAGCTTGCACCTTCCTCGGCGTGATTGTCGGCGCCCCTTTGTTCGGCTTGATCGCTTCCAGCCCTGCGGGTTTTGCCGGTGCTTACCTGTTGGAAGCAGGCCTGGCATTGGGCGCGGCCGTCACTCTGTACGGCTTCGGCCGGCGCGTGGCCCAGTCGGCAACGATACCTCGGGGCGCCTGAGAGAGTGCAGTGCCAGCGGGAGTCGGAAACCACAACGTACTTGATGAAAAACGACGCGTCCCGCACTACTTTGCGAAGCTGTGAGCGAGGCGGGTGGGTGAGGAGAAGCTGGCGTCGACCTCTGCCGTGCCGAGGCCTAAATGCAACCATGAGGGCTACCTCTAATACCGTCAGCGCCAATCCTGATACCGTTAGACACTGCCACTGGATGCCCGTGAATAGTTCCTGCCCCAAACTTACTTGACGCCTTTGAATGCGTTTGACAAAACTCCGTCCTCGACCGTGAGCGGGCTGAATAGCCTCCGAACCGATGCACAAGCACCAAAGCAGAATAAATTAATGAGCCTGTAGGAAGAAGCGGCGCAAAAGTCAGCCGGTTCGTTCGGTACTCTATTGCGACTTTTTTGGTCAAAATAGAACTCCTGGAGCCTGGTTTGTGGACTTTAACCAATAAGGCAGTGGCACTGAAGTTGGGCAAACCACTCTGACAGCAGCCAACAGTTTGTTGTGGACTCTATTAGCCCACACCACGGCTGCGCTCATCAGTGGCTCCGGTGAGTTGTCATCAGCGCAGCCCACTCGTGCTCCGGCTGGCGATGGCCTGCCGCAAGCTGTCCAGCAAGCGCTTTTCGTCAAGCGGTTTTTCCAGCCAGTCCCACACCGCCAGGGCCGGGCTGCCGCCGTGCAGCCGGGCTTCGGCGGCAGAGACTGACAGCACCAGAACCGGCAGGCTTTCCGTTTTCTTGACCTGGCGCAGCTGGGCAATCAGCTGCAAGCCGTTTTCATAGGGCAGCTGGACATCGACCGTCATCGCCGCATAACTTTCCATCTTGAGGTAGTCGCGGGCCTGCGCTGCGGTGTGCGCCACGTCGGCGTCGAAACCACCGCGGTCCAGCATCATGCCGATCAGCCGGGCCACGTCCGGGTCGTCCTCGCAGACCAGCACCCGCGGCCGGTCCACGCCGTCCAGTCCCATGGGCGCGGTGACAGGCGGCGCCTCGCGCCACTCGGGCAGTTCGAAAAAGAAGGTGG
>JAKFXR010000116.1 GCA_021731285.1 Polaromonas sp.
GAAGATGCCGTAGTCCTGAACTGCATCCACCAGCAGGCGAAAGCGGTCCGTTGCGGCCTGCTCAGCAGGCCGCAACGGACCGCTTTCGCCTGCTGGTGGATGCAGTTCAGGACTACGGCATCTTCATGCTGGACCCTGGCGGCGTGGTGGTCTCCTGGAACCTGGGTGCCCAGCGCATCAAGCAGTACCAGCCCGGGGAAGTCATTGGCCGGCACTTTTCCATGTTTTACCCGCCGGAAGCCATTGCAGCCGAGTGGCCCGCCGAGGAGCTGCGTCGCGCGGCGCTTGACGGACGCTTTGAAGATGAAGGCTGGCGTATCCGCAAGGACGGCAGCCGCTTCTGGGCCAATGTGGTGATCACCGCATTGAGGGACGAAAGCGGCGCGCTGACAGGCTACGGCAAAGTCACGCGCGACCTGACCGAGAAGCGTACCCACGAGGAAGCCGTGCGCGAAAGCGAGGAGCGCCTGCGATTGCTCGTGGAAAGCGTGCGTGACTACGCTATTTTCATGCTCAGCCCGGAAGGCATCATCGAAAGCTGGAACAGCGGAGCGCAGCTCATCAAGGGCTACCAGGCGAAAGAAGTCATTGGCCGGCATTTCAGTATCTTTTACCGGTCTGAAGACCTTGCAACCGGCTTGCCCGCTGCGGAGCTGGAAACCGCACTGGCCATAGGCCGGGCCGAAGAAGAAGGCTGGCGCGTTCGCAAGGACGGCTCTGTGTTCTGGGCCAACGTTCTGATATCGCCGGTGTACGACGCAAGCAGAAAACTGCGTGGCTTCGCCAAGGTGACCCGGGACATGAGCGAAAGGCGGCGTCTGCATGAGCTGGAGAACTCCAGCAAGCGCATGAGCGAGTTTTTGGCCATGCTGGCCCATGAGCTGCGCAACCCGCTGGCACCCATACGCAATGCGGTCACGATTTTGCAGCTTGAGCCTTCCCCGAGTCCCATGGTGCGCAGCAGCCGCGACATGATCGACAGGCAACTGTCTCACATGACACGCCTGGTGGATGACCTGCTGGACGTTGGCCGCCTGACCACCGGCAAGATCCGCTTCCAGTCCGAACAGGTCGCTTACGCGCAGGTCGTGGCGCGCTCCGTCGAATCTGTGCGACCCCTGATGGATGCGCGTCGCCACCGCTTGAGCGTGGACATGCCGGACAACGGCGTCTGGGTACACGGCGACGCCACCCGGCTGGCGCAGGTAGTCCAAAACCTGCTGACCAACGCCGCCAAATACACCCCGGAAGGCGGTTTGATCGAATTGAAAGTATGGCTGGACGGCGCCCAGTTGCACACCTCGGTCAGGGACAATGGGGCAGGTCTGTCTGCCCAAGCCATTGAACAGGTCTTCGAACTGTTCTCGCAAGGAGACGGACAGACGGCTGCGAGGGAAAGCGGGCTCGGAATTGGCCTGACGCTGGCCCGCTCACTGGTCGAAATGCATGGCGGCGCGCTCAGCGCTGCCAGTGATGGCGTTGACAAGGGCAGCACCTTCAGCTTCTTCCTGCCCAACGCCGGATCTGCAAGCGCCGCGGAAGGTGAAGCGCCTGCCATCGCCCCCGGCCCGCTGATCATGGTGGTCGATGACAACCGCGACGCCGCCAACAGCCTCGCAGAAATCCTCAGGCTGCTCGATTGCCAGGTCAAGGTTTTTTATGACGGTCCCTCTGCCCTGGCATTTGCGCGCACGCAGTTGCCACAGATCATCGTGCTGGACATAGGCATGCCGGAGATGAACGGCTACGAGGTCCTGGCCGCTTTCCGCACCTTGCCGGGTGCCGGGCAGGTGCTGGCCGCAGCGCTGACGGGATTCGGAACGGACGAAGATAAAAGCCGGGCGCGGGCAGCCGGATTTGACGCCCACCTGACCAAGCCGCTGGATTTCGCTGCGTTGCAGGGGTTTCTGCAATCGTCCGGCGTGCTGGTCTGAGTTAGCGGCGCTGAAACCGGGATATCCCTACCGGCCACAGCGTGGAAATCGTGGACTGTCACTGAACTGCGTGACGGGCCCAAGTACAGCGTGTGCGGCGACTACATGCTGGAAACGGCGCACACGGGTCTGCATGTGGCGCAGATGACGAGCCAAAAGGGCATTCGCGATTGTTTTGATGCGATAACCGTCAATGCAGCAAAAGTGATGCATATCGACAACTACGGCATCGCGCCGGGCTGTGATGCGAGTTTTGTGCTGCTGCAGGCACGGGATGTGGTGTAGGCGATCCGGTTAAGGGCTAATCGGTTGGGGGTTTGGAGAATAGGAAAACTCATTGCCAGCACCCCGGAAGCAATTGCGACACTTGTATTGCCGGCAAGGCCTGCACATACAAGGGATGCAATCACAAAAACGGTCTGACCGCAGGCACGCCACAGCTACCTGCGGCATCCGCCGGGTGCCCAAACACAACCTTTGCCAACCTGATAGAACGTGCTGTGGCCCCTCGGTCCTGGCGGAATGCGCGCATTCTCCGCCACCACCCATTTGACCGAGTGTGCACCATAAAGGCCATCAGGCAAGCGCATCTCTCCGGTGACGAGATAGGCATCGGAAGGGACTGACACATGCGACATTCCGGTTTCGGGCATGAAAGCGCGATTCCACAGAGCGAGATCGGGCTGCTGCAACTTCCTCAGTGCGCCTTTTTCCAACCAGTGTCGGATCCCGTCGGCCCCCTTGGGCACCGGTTCTCCAACCGCTGGCGCCGCCACGGATTTCCAAGGGCTGGCTCGAAACGACGTCAGACTCTCCACCGCCACCCGTGGCGCGATTTCCGAGCCGAACACCAGCGGGATCAGTGCCGCAGACAGATCGCTGCGGGTCATGACGGGGGTGCAACTCTTCGGTCGCAGCTTGCGCAGTCCAAATCGCGAGAGCAGGGTTTCGTCGGTGTCCAGCCTCACAAACGTGTAGCTCGCGATCGTCTTCCCCGTCGCGCGGTCCACGATGGAAGCATCGCGGCCCACCTCACTAGCTAATGCGTGACCGCGCATTTCGTAACGGCTTTGAACGCCTTGCGATGTTTCAAAGGCGATACAGGTATCCGGTTGGAGCAAATTGCGCTCGAACTGTTGCGCCGACAGGCATGGGCCCAATTCACCGCTTGCGGGGGCCAGAAAAAATCGCTGGTTCAGGCGGTCGACGTCGCCGACGCCTGATTTGATCGGTTCGTAGGGAATCTCGAAAAAACTCAGACGCCCCTCAGCCAGCGCCCGCACCATTTGCCTCATTGCCTCGCTGCCCAATGAACTCCCGGAGCGAAGCACACCGAGAGAGTAGCCGCTAGGATTGGGTGAAAAACTTTGCCAATAGACCGACGTGGCCGGACCTTCCACCTTGCCGTTCAGCACCAGGCCCGCTGACCAACACTGAATTTCCTCCGTCAAGGCAGTCAGCCATAGTGGGAAACTCAGCCCAAGCACGGCTGCGACAGGGGCCGCCACGCGAGCCCAGAACGTGCGACCAGATTTTGAGGGGAAGACGCGCGCGGCAAGCCAAACCATTGCAGCAGCCAGCAGCCCGAGCCAGAGAAATGCGGCCGCATAGAAGGGACTGAACAGGTATTGCCAGGCCATATCAGCGTCCAAGTTCCGTCAGCGATCTTGGGGACGGCGATGGCTTGCCCTTGAGGGCGTTGGCCAGTACTACCGTCGGCAAAGAGGTGCCATCGCTGAACCGGATCGTCGGCCGGAACATTGCACCGCCCCAGTGGAAGCTGTCACAGATCAGTTCGGTACTTGAACCATGAATCCGAAAATGCAAGTCCTCCCACTCTGGACGGCCATCACTCCACCATTCAATGTCCGCTAGGGAAATGCCTGGCGCGACAAGAATGTCTCCCGAACAATTCCAGTACCGCGTTTTTGCCATCCCACGATGCAGGTGAAAAAGTTGCGATTCAGGCAAATCCGTTTGCGGCTTCAAAACATGCAATACAAACGCTCCCGCCAAATCGCAATCAAATGGTGAAGCGCATTTCACTTCTTCGGGGACAGGGGACGGACAGATTCTTGACGGACCAGGCATGGAGCCCTGCCTCTCCGGCCACTGCACGAATAGCACCTTACGGGCGAGTACGGTTTGTGTCGCCCGCTCGCGAACCTTCACCTCAACGCCTTCCACGCGGTGATTTTGATCCTCGGGGGTAGTAAGAGATTCGATCACTAGTTCATAGGGGAGAGTCAGAGCCGCGATGGTTCGCTGTTTGGGTGCCCCCATCTCTGGAACGCCGCCTGGTTGCCATGCCCATTCCACAAATTCACCGGCTCCTCCGGCTACTTCTTTATAAACCTGGACTCGCTGGAACAGACCGAGCCCGGGGTTTATCAGGCGTCCCTCCTCTACACGGGTCATACGACTCATGTAGGCGTTACTGGGCTTTTGCACCAACACAAAGCCATCGGCTGGCAATCGAGTCGTTGGAAGTTCTACTACGGCGTGCTTGCAGCGGTCATTCATGTAACTCTTGATCGTAAGGCCTTGCGTCACTTGGGCGTACCAATGAGGAATGCCAGATACCGCGCCCCACGCACCCAAAACCACAATGCCCCAACCGATGGATCGCTGTACCTTTTCGTCGTCGCCGGAAGTGGCAATCAGCATCCATCCGAGCAAAAGCGGAACGAAGAAGTAGACGCTCGCGAAATGGAGAATCAGATAGAAGATCATAAGGTCTTCATCTCTGTCTCACGGAGAACACATGCAGCAACCTCGTTAAGAATCCATTGGGTGGTGTCACTCATATCTCCCTGTTTTTGTAGATCGATCTTAAGGGAATGCCTCGGGGACTGACTACGAACGGAGAAATTCGCAAAGCACTTCAGCGCCCTAGCCGGAGCGCCATCAACGGGTACAGTGAGGCAACCTCACCTATCAACCTCCATGGACCCCACCCATCTCCACCAGATAGCCGTCGAAGCCATGCGAGCCCGCGGCTTGTTGCCCGGGTTTTCTCCGCAGGCCCTGCACGAAGCAGAATCCACTCGCGAGGCCGTCCCCGAACGCAGCGCAGACATCCGCGACCTGCGGCAGCTGAGCTGGTTTTCCATTGACAACGACGACACGCGTGATCTGGACCAATTGAGCGTGGCCGAGGCGCTGCCTGGCGGGTGCTGCGCGCCTGCTGGTGGCGGTGGCTGATGTTGATTGTTTGGTGCGGCCCGGCGGTGTGGTGGATAAGCTACGGATGGCGAGGCGGCCGTCTGCGGTTGATCACTTATTAAACTCGAGTGAACCTTCGCTCGCATAGACAAACATCAATATGGAGTTACTGTTTTTCTTATTCTTCCATTCGGTCGCTACCGGCTACATCTGGCTCGCTGCACTTGTCCCTATTTTTGTATTCAGTCTCTTCGTCGAGAAAGGGGAAGCCAGAGCAATTCTCGGCATCCTTGCATTGGGCTGCGTTCTCACGTCGATACTGATGCAGATTGCTCGTTGGCATTCCGGCAACACGCTGCGCGAAGAACACGCACAACGATCCGCCACATTCGAACAGTTCTGCGCAGACTCACCGGCATTGCCGCTTGTTCATCAGGTAATACCTGTAGAGATTCCGGTAGTGCTTGTTTATGCGAACTCGGTGGAGCAGCATAAAGCGACGTCAAGAATTCATGATGCTGACAGCGTCGCGATGCTCATGCGTGGCGGTTTTCTCCTGTGCAAAACGAGATCCAACCTCAAGATACGCGACCTTGCGATGGCATCCAGCACGCCTTCGCTGGACCTGTGCATCAATGCGAGCCCCGCACCAACGATGTTCGGCGGCCATGTTGAGTATCAACTGGTGCTCAGCACCGTGAGCGAGCAGACTTACCCAGCTACCGGGGGATCTTTCGGGCCGAATTATTTCACAAAGGCTTCGCTTCAACTGCGCAAAGGATCCACCGTCCTGGCCGAGGACGTCGTTCACTTCTCCAACCAGCAGCCCCTTGGACTACGAGAACGATGCCCTTACCCAGAGCAGCGCCTATCACAACTACTAACCAGCGTCTTTCAGCTGGTCGAAATCAGCGACCCGCCATCGCAAAAATGAGCGGGCCGAGCTGTGCAATCGCCCTCAAATTTAGAGGGCCGACCGCACAAGGGGACTGCAACCCTATGCCAACTTGCTGACAATGAGATCACCCACCCAGATCGTCCGCAGTTAAAGAGACTCCCATATTTGAAGGAGTCAACGGGTACATTGGGATCAAATACAACGCGCAACATATGGACCCCACCCACCTCCACCAACTCGCCGTCGAAGCCATGCGAGCCCGCGGCTTGTTGCCCGGGTTTTCTCCGCAGGCCCTGCACGAAGCAGAATCCACTCGCGAGGCCGTCCCCGAACGCGGTGGAGACATTCGCGACCTGCGGCACCTGACCTGGTTCTCGATCGACAACGACGACACGCGTGATCTGGACCAATTGAGCGTGGCCGAGGCGCTGCCTGGCGGGGCCACGCGCCTGCTGGTGGCGGTGGCTGATGTGGACTGCCTGGTGAAGCCCGGCGGCGCGGTGGACGGCCATGCGGCCATCAACACGACCTCGGTGTACACAGCAGCGGGCATCTTCCCCATGCTGCCCGAAGTGCTGTCTACCGATCTGACTTCGCTGCACGAAAGCCAGGAGCGGCTGGCCGTGGTGGTGGACATGCGGGTGGCCGCAGACGGCACGGTGTCTGAGTCAAGCATCTACCGCGCGCTGGTGCTGAACCATGCCAAGCTCACTTACGACTCCGTTTCTGCATGGTTGAACGGTGACGGACCAGCGCCCCAGCACATGGCCAGCGTGCCGGGGCTGGAGCAGCAGATACGGGTGCACGATGCGGTGGCCAGCAAACTGCGGCAGTGGCGCCAGTCCCGTGGTGCACTCAACGTCAACACCATTGCCGCGCGACCGGTCTTCAGGGACGGTCAACTGGTTGACCTCAGACCCGACGAGAAAAACCGCGCCAAGGATTTGATTGCCGACCTGATGATTGCCACGAATGGTGCGACGGCGCGTTTTCTGGTGGACAAGGGCTTTCCGTCAATACGCCGCTTTTTACAGGCGCCGCGCCGTTGGGACCGCATCGTGGCCTTGGCCTCCAGCCACGGCGTGGATTTGCCCGCGCTGCCTGACGCCCTGGCGCTTGACCGTTTTCTGAGTGCGCGGCGTGCGGCCGACCCTGCAGGTTTTGCAGATCTGTCGCTGGCGGTGGTCAAGCTGCTGGGCTCAGGCGAATACGCGGCCGCACCGGCGAAGAGCCCTGCATCGGAGGGCAGCCTGTCCGGCCACTTCGGCCTGGCCATCAACGACTATGCCCATTCCACTGCGCCCAACCGCCGCTTTCCGGACCTGGTCACGCAACGCCTTCTCAAAGCGGCTTTGGCAGGGGAAGCACCACCCTATTCCATCGGGCAACTTGAAGAGATCGCCCGGCACTGCACCCTGCAGGAAGACAATGCCAGCAAGGTTGAGCGCCAGGTGCTCAAGGCCGCTGCGGCCTGGTTGCTGGACGGGCGACTGGGCAATGTGTTTGACGCCGTCGTCACCGGTGCCGCGGCCAAGGGGACTTTTGTGCGCATCAACAGCCCCTTGCTGGAAGGCCGCGTGGTGCGCGGTTTTGAAGGGCTGGACGTGGGCGACACCCTGCGGGTCCGTCTGGTGGCTGTGGATGCCGAAAAGAGCTTTATTGACTTTGAACGGGCTTGAGCGCGACGACCTTCGCGGGGTGAATGTAACTCCCTGTCAAGACCTCTTGCACTGGGCGTCCAGGACGCCATCTGCGACGGAGTTGGTCCCTCCGGGCCTTTCCATTTCAAGGAGTCTCCATGTTCAAACGCCTGACCCTGCTGTGGGTGCTGCTGCGCGGCGATGCACGTCAGTTGTGGTTTGCGCTGCGCCACCCCCAAGCGCCGGCCTGGCTGAAATGGGGTACCGCAGCGATTGCGCTGTACCTGTTCTCACCCATTGACCTGATTCCCGACATGCTGCCTTTTTTTGGCATCGCGGACGACCTGGTGCTGGTGCCACTGGCGATACGTGCCCTGCTCAAACGCCTGCCGCCGGACATCGCGCAGGCTGCGCCAACCCGGCGCAGGGGCTGAGCCCGGGGACGCGGACTCGCCCCGCAAAGGCCGGTTCTGCAGGCGTAGATGACGGCCCAGCCACTGAATTTCCATGTAAATTCAAGCCATGGCTTTTTCCATTGAAGAAATCTGCCCGCCCAGGCCCAAAAGAAGCACCTTGCGCACGGCAGCGGTCGTGCCTCAAGAATGCCTGACGTGACCCAGACCTACCTCTCAGTGGAAGCATTGACGCGGCAGGTACTTGCCACGCCGTCGCGGCATGTGCAGTTGGCGCTCGTGCATGTGCCCGGGCCATCACATGCCATAGAGACCCAGCCCTACCTGCGCATCAGCTTCAACATCGGGCCCAACTTCGAGATCGACGTGGAAGGGCCGCTGGGTCGCCAGAAGATGACCTGCAGGCGCCACAGCCTGATGCTCATCCCGCCCGATCTGTCGGTGACGCACCGCGCATCCCTGCCCAAACCTGCGGGCCGGGCTTACACCCCGGTCGAACTGGCCACCTTTCGCATCTCACGCGAGTTGCTCGCAGATTGCGCCATGCACCTTGGCCTGTCCGAAAAACATGCCCGCATCGAGCACCAGGTGGTGGAGAGTGACGAGGTGCTGCGCCCCCTGGCCCAGGCCTTGTTGGCCGAATTGCGCATGGGCTGCCCGGACGGGCCTCTGGCCGCCGAGCGCATTGCGGCAGCGCTGCTGTCGTGCCTGTTGTTGCGGCAAGCCCGTACCGGACCCACGGCCACCGCCGACGCGCTGGCACGCGTGCTCGCCCATGTCGAGGCCAGGCTGCACATCGCGCTCAGTCTGGACGAGCTGGCCGCCGTTGCCGGCATGAGCCGGTTTCACTTTTGCCGCGTGTTCAGCGCGTGGCAGGGCGTGACACCGCACCAGTTCATCGTGGCGCGACGGATCGAGCTCGCCAAACAACTGCTGTGGGCCAAACCTGCGGGCAGCGGCAGCAGCACCAGCGTGCTCGATGTCGCCCTGGCCTGCGGATTCACCTCGGCCAGCCATTTTTCTGCGCAGTTCAAGCGTCACGTGGGCAAGACCCCCGTGCAGTGGCAGCGCTCGCGCCCCGGCGCGGACTAGCCGGGCACAAAAGGCGCAGACAACGCCTTGAGGCAAGGTCCACTGTCGCGCAAATGACTAGGGTTTGTCCCGCCGCGCAGACCGCAACTTATCGCAAGTCGGTCGTCAATCCCGCACTTTTAAGACAGACAGCAGGCTGCGTCCCGCAGATCATCCACTGCATGCCCTGAGCGTTTGTGTGCAAGCCCGCACACAGCAAGCCGGGGTGTTTCTTCAGATGGAAAGCGGGACCACTCTTGGACAAGCCCATTCTTACTTTTGACGAACGTGCAGCCATCAATGCCGGCCGCTGGTTCGCATCACTCTCGCCGCCCTTGCGGCATGACATCCTGCGCCATGCGCATGTGCGGCGCTTCAAGGACGGCCAGCTCATATGCATGCGGGGCGACCCGGCGCAGGAATGGAGCGCGGTGGCCCGCGGCGCGGTTCGCGTCAGCGGCAGTTCGGCCGCCGGCAAGCCTGCCACCCTCACCTACGTCGAGCCAGGGGCCTGGATAGGCGACGTCGGCATCTTCGGCGGCGGCATCCGCACGCACGACGCCTATGCCCATGGCAGCACCACACTGCTGTCCGTCAGGCGTGACGACTTCCTGCGCATCCTGGCCGTTCATGTCGAGCTGTACGGCGCCCTGCTGCGCCTGAACGCCGGCCGGCTGCGCCATCTGTTCAAGCAGGTGGAAGACCTCAACACCCTGCCCCTCCGAGCCCGCCTTGCCAGACAGCTCAACGGTCTGGTGCGCAGTTATGGCGTGCCCTGCCGGGTGGAAAGCGGCGAGGTCCGCATTGGCCTGCCATTGGCCCAGCAGGAGCTGGCCGGCTTGCTGGGCGCTTCCCGCCAACGCGTGAACCGTGAGCTCAAGTTGATGGAGCGCGAAGAAACCATACGCATCAACCACGGCGCGCTGGTGGTGCGCAGCCCCGAAGCGCTGACACGCATTGTTCTCGCGGGTTGACGCTGCCCATTTGTTCCCTTGCTTTTTAACCCTTGTTCTTTTTGAGGAAATCGCCATGAAAAAATCACTGCTGATTGTCTGCTGTGCGCTTGCCGCCACAGCTTCGTCTGCCCAAAACGCCGCGCCTGGTGTGAGCCGCAACGAAATCGTCATCGGGACCATTCAGGACCTGTCCGGTCCCTTGGCCGGCTACGGCAAGCACATCCGCAGCGGCATGCAGCAGGCCGTCGATGAGGCCAACGAAATCGGAGGGGTGCATGGCCGCAAGATCCGTCTGCTCGTTGAGGACTCTGGCTACGACCCGAAGAAAGCGGTGCTCGCAGCGCAGAAGCTGGTGTCGCAGGACGCAGGTATTTTTGCGATGGTGGGGCATCTGGGAACAGCCCACAACATGGCGGCCATGCCGGTGCAGTTCGAGAAAAACGTGATCAACTTTTTCCCGATCACCGCAGCGCGCGAGATGTATGAGCCCCTGCACCGGCTGAAATACTCCAATGCCGCCACCTACTTTGACCAGATGAAAATCGGCGCCGCGCGGCTGGTGAAAGACGGCAAATACAAAAAGGTCTGCACCATCTACCAGGACGACGACTTCGGCCTGGAAGTGATGCGTGGGGCCGAAGCCGGCCTCAAGACCCTGGGCATGCAGTTCACGGAAGTCACATCGTACAAGCGCGGTGCCACGGACTTTTCGTCGCAGGTTGCACGAATGAAATCGTCGGGCTGCGAGATGGTGGTGCTGGGTACCATCATCCGCGAGACGGTGGGCACGATTGCCGAATCACGCAAGACCGGCTTTAACCCGGTGTTTCTCGGCTCCAGCGCTGTCTACACCGACCTGATTCCCAAGCTGGGCGGCAAGTTCATGGACGGCCTGTACGCCACCATGACAGCGCAGCACCCCTACCTGGATGCTGCCGAACAGCCTGTGCGCTTCTGGGCGGCCAAGTACCGCACCAAGTTCAACGAAGACCCGTCCGTGTTTTCTGTGTATGGCTATATTGCCGCCGACTCCTTCATCAAGGCTGCCTACAAGAACGGTCCCAACCTGACCACGGACAGCTTCATCAAAACCATGGACTCGATCACCATCGCCCGCAACATGTTTGGCACGGCCGAGCAGACCTTCACCTCCACCAAGCGGCAAGGCAATACCTACTCCCGCCTGTCGCAGATTCAGGACGGACGCTGGAAGGTCACCTCGGACTACGTTGCGTTTGCCGGGCTCAGGCCAGTGCAGCAGAAGGACGGCAAGTGGAAGGTGGAGTCCGAGTTCTTCAAGTCGCAGTAAGGCGGCCTGCGGCGCTTTTGCTCTCCAGCAACTTGACCAGGGCCCAGAGCACCCGGTTCGCCGGTGTGGCAACGCCTAGCGCCTCACCCCGCCTGACGATCAGGCCGTTGAGGTAGTCGATCTCGCTGCGCCTGCCGCGTGCGAGGTCTTGCGCTGTTGATGACAACTGGCTGGGCATGCTGCCAGCCAGTTGGTCGACAGCCGCCTGCACATCGCCTGCGACCTGCACGCCTTCGGCCTTGGCCACAGCCAGGCATTCGGCAACCACGTCGCGCATCAGATCCGGCACCCCGTCGCCAGCCACCGTTTGGCCATAAGGCAACTGGGTGATGGCCGAGACGGCGTTGTAGGCACAGTTGAGAATCAGCTTGGACCACAGAGCACCACGCACGTTGCCGGAGATCTCGGTGGGTACGCCGGCAGCTCTCATGGCCTGCGCAACCGCCTCGCCAGTGGGTGCCGGCTCCATCACCAGATCGCCGCGCCCGTGGTGCCTGACGCGGCCGGGGCCGGCCATTTCGGTGGCGACGTACACCACCGCTGCCGCCACATCCTGCTGCGGCAGCACCGCACGCAGGCGCTCGGCGTTGTCGACGCCATTTTGCAGAGTCAGCACCAGGGAGCCTGGCGCAAGGTAGGGGCGCATCGAGGCGCCTGCACTTTCGGTATCGGTGGATTTGACGCAGAACAGCACCAGCTGCGCGCCTTGCACCGCGCTGGCCCCGGTGCTAGCAGCCAGTCGCACCTGCTCGTCAAAGCTGGTGGTCTGCAGGCGCAGCCCGGCACTGGCAATGGCCTGCACATGCTCAGGCCTGGCAACCAGTGTCACCCTGTGGCCGGCGCGCGCCAGCATGCCTCCAAAATAGCAGCCCACCGCCCCGGCCCCCATGACCGCGACGGTCAGGGCTTTCCCGGCAGACGCAGGCTGGCTCATCGTCAAGCCTGGCGCACGACAGTTGCGCTGAATCCTGCCTCGGCCCAGGCGCTTGCGCTGGCACGGCTGAGCTTGAAGGAAGGCGCCACCCGCACCTCTGCCAGCAGTTCACCCTGGCTGTCGCGGGCCCTGAGCACGGCGGATGGATGGTCTTCGTCGGGCTCAATATCCAGCGAAACGCTGTAAGGCCTGCTGCTGTGGGCAATGTCCACGGTCTGGTGCAAACTCGCATGCAGTTGTTGCTCGTGGCGGCGCACAAACTCGCCGGCGGTTTTGACCAGGGTCATGAAGGCCGCTGAATCCATCGGTTTGGGATTTTTCTTGTCCCGGCCCATGGTCCACGGTCCTACCAGCGCCGGTTCCGTCTGGCCATCTGGTGTCATGGACACAGCCCAGCCGTCGTCGTCATCGTTCTTGAGAACGCGCGCGGTCCAGCCATTGCCTTGCCAGAGGCGCGCTTCGTTGATTTTGTCTTCGCTGTCGTTTGAAACCTGTGTTTGCATGGTTGTATTTAACCTCATGCAAAACAGCATCGCCGAACTGCCGCCGGAAAGCCATAATCCCGAGCCATGAACTACTGGTTGATGAAATCCGAACCCGCGGAATGCTCGGTAGACGACGCGCTGGCCGCGCCGAAAGCAACCGTGCCCTGGGTGGGCGTGCGCAACTACCAGGCGCGCAACTTCATGCGGGATGCCATGCAGGTGGGCGACGGCGTGCTTTTTTATCACTCCAGTTGCGCGGAGCCCGGTATCGTGGGCATTGCCCGGGTGGCATCTGCGCCCTACCCTGATCCCACGCAATTCGATCCCGGGTCGCCGTATTTCGACCCCAAATCAAAGCCTGATGAGCCGCGCTGGTTGCTGGTGGACATTGAGGTGTTGCGCAAAACCCGCAACCTGACCCTGCCCGAGCTGCGGACCGACCTTGCGCTTGAGGATCTGGTGGTGCTGCGCAAGGGCAACCGGCTGTCCATCACCCCGGTGGAGGCCAGGCATTGGCAGATCATCCTGAAACGGCTGGAAGGCGTTTCTGCAGGTTAGGGTCGAGGGCTTGACCGGCAAGCTCGGGTAGCTGGCCTACACCGGCGGCCCGGGGGTCGCCCTACAATGACTTTGCTCATTTTCACCGAGCGCCGCCTACGAGTCATGAACCCACGCCACCCGACAAACCTCCACAAGATGCACCGCCGCCAATGGCTGGCAGGAGCGCTTGCGATAGCCATGCCGGGTGTGCCGTCCGTCTCCATGGCCGCGTCGCCCAAGCCGATTCTGGTGGGCGGTTTGCCCGTCACCTGCAACCTCACCCTGCCCGTCGCCTGCGTTGCCAAAGCCGCGGGCAACGCCAGAACCGGCGACACGTCCATCCAGTTTGAATACAGCAAGTACAACGGATGGCCGGAGATCAAGGAGTCGCTGATGACGGGCCGCATTCAGGCGGCCTACATGCTCGCGCCTCTGGTGATGGATTTGAGCGACAAGAAAATCCCGATCAAGATCGTCTCACTGGGCCACCGCTCTGGCGCGGTCATCATGGTGCGGACGGACTCGGCACACAAACGCTTCACCGACCTCAAGGGCAAACGCATTGCCATTCCAAGCCGGTTTGCGGTTGACTTCCTGTTTTTGCGCAAAATGCTGGCGCGGGAAGGCATGACACCCAAGGACATCGAGATCATCGAGATGGCTCCACCGGATATGCCGGCAGCCCTGTATGCCAAGGCTGTGGACGCCTATTGCACCGGCGAGCCTTTCGGCGCCGCGGCACAGCGCGCAGGCTACGCACGGCCGTTGTCGATGACACGCGACGAGTGGCGCAACTACATCTGCTGTGTGCTGACCGTGCGCGAAGAGTTGATCCGGGACAACCGGCCGCTGGTGCAGGACCTGGTCAACCACATCCAGGCCGCAGGCAGGTGGCTTGACCTGGGGGCGGCCAGCCGCAACAAGGCAGTTGATATCGCCGCTGGCCGCAAGTTTTTCAATCAGGACCCCAACATCATCCGTTTTGTCATGGAAAATCCGGCCGACCGCGTGACTTACGGCGACCTGCGCATGATCAGGGCGGAGTTTGAAGAGCTGATGAAACTTTCGCTGGAAGCGGGCACGATCAAACGCCCGGTGGCGTACGAGTCTTACGTCGATGAGAGCTTCGTCAAAAACATCAAACCCGTCAGCATCACCCTCTGATGTCAGGATTCCCCTTGCACCGCTCCCTGCCCTTGTTGTTGTCGATGCTGCTGTTCGCCTTGGGCGCGGGAGCGGCCACCCCGCCTGCCAGGGGCGGGCTGAAGTCTGGCGTGTTTGAACCTGCACGCATGGCGCCCGATTTCAGCTTGCGCGGCTCGGATGGCAGCGAGCTGAAATTGAGCCGCTTTCGCGGCAAACTGGTGGTGCTCGAATTCGGTTACACCTTCTGCCCCGACGTTTGCCCGGTCTCGCTGGCCATGCTGGCCGACGCGCGCAAAAAACTCGGCGCGCAAGCCAGCGAGTTCCAGGTGATCTATGTCACCGTGGATCCCGAGCGAGACACCGCAGAACACATGCGCAAGTACCTCGCCGCCTTTGACCCCACCTTCATTGGTGCCACCGGCACGCCTGCCCAACTGGAGAAGGTGCGCAAGGACTATGGCATTTCTGCCACCAAAAAAATGGTCGACGGCAGCAAGACCGCCTACACGGTGCACCACTCGTCCTATCTGTATTTTGTCGACAGCAAGGGCAGCCTGCGCGGCCTGATGCCCTTTGGGCGCACCGCCGACGACATCGTGCACGACGCCCGCATCCTGCTGAAGAACTAAGGCAGTGCCGGTGAAGACTTTGCGCCGCTTCGGCATTGTGTTTTCTCTGGTGCTGCTTGCCTGCGCAGGGGGCACGCTGGCCTGGGCTGCATGGGCCCCGGTGACCTCTGCCTCCCGGGACGAGCTGTTTGAAATCCCCAAGGGGACCTGGGCACGCCGCATGGCCGGTGACCAGGCAGACATCCTTCCGTCTGAAGTCCGCCTCATGCTGGGTGTCAAGGACGTGCTGCTCCTGAAAAACCTGGACGATGTTCCGCAGATCTTCGGGCCGACCCTGATCATGCCGGGACAGAGTTTTCGCCTGCCCTTTGACGTGGCCTCGAGCTACCACTTTGCCTGCAGCGCGCATGCCAGCGGGCAGATGAGTGTGATCGTCGCGCCGCAGGCGCAGGGTACAGGTGATCGCCTGCGCTGGCGTGCAGAAACGGTGCTTGCCGCATTGAAAAACAAATACAAAGGGCTGGCGTGGACAAACTGAAGAACATCCTGGCGCCACTGGGCGTACTGGTGGCGCTGGTCGTCCTCTGGTGGGTGGTGGTGGTGCAGACAGAAAGCGTGATTTTTCCGACCCCGCTGCAGGTCGTGACCGGAACCATGGAACTGGTCGACGACGGCACACTGTGGGAACACATAGGCGCGTCCCTCTTCAGGGTGGGCACCGGCTTTCTCATCGCGGCCCTGCTGGCCATCCCGCTCGGGCTGTGGATGGGCCGGGTTGACGGCGCCTTTCGCACCCTCAACCCGGTTTTCCAGATCCTGCGGCCCATCTCGCCCATCGCGTGGATTCCATTGGCCATTTTGTGGTTTGGTGTGGGCAATGTGTCACCCATCTTCCTGATTTTTCTGGCTTCGGTTTTTCCCATGATTGTGCAAACCGCGGCGGGTGTGCACACCATCGAAAAACGCTACCTGCGCGCGGCGGACAACTTTGGCGTCTCGCGCTACACCCTGTTTCGCCAGGTCATCATTCCTGCCGTGTTGCCGGAGATCATTGTGGGCATGCGCATTGGCCTGGGCGTCGCCTGGCTGGTGGTGGTGGCGGCGGAGATGATCGCGCTGCGCTCCGGGCTGGGCTACCTGATCATGGACTCGCGCAATGCGGGCAACCGCTACGACCTGGTGATTGCCGGCATGGTGATCATCGGCCTCATCGGGCTGCTGCTGGACGGCAGCATGCGGCGCCTGGAAGGCCTCAAATCCATCCGGTGGCGCTATGGACGCTAAGATTTCAATCAACGCCCTGCGCAAGAGTTTTCCCTCAGGCAAGACCTCCCTGCCGGTGGTCGACAGCGTCAGCCTGTCTGTCGCTGACGGTGAGTTTGTGGCCATTGTCGGGCCCTCGGGCTGCGGCAAGTCGACCCTGATGAACATCGTGGCCGGGTTTGAACGGGCCGACTCGGGCAGCGTCAGCATTGACGGCGCGCAGCGTCACGGACCCAGCCCCAAAGGCATCGTCATCTCGCAGCACGGCTCGGTGTTCCCGTGGCTCACCGTGCAACAAAACCTGATGTTCGGCCTCAATGGTGACGGCCATGGCGACAAGGCGGCGCTGGCCGACCATTACGCGGCCATGGTGGGACTCAAAGGCTTCGAGAAAAGCTATCCGCACGAGTTGTCGGGCGGCATGCTCAAGCGTGTGGAACTGGCGCGTGCGCTGGTGGTCAAGCCCGAGATCCTCTACATGGACGAGCCCTTCTCCGCGCTGGACGCGCTGATGAACCTGCGCATGCGCAACGAGCTGATGCGCATCCTGTCGGAGGAGCGCCATACCGTGCTGCTGATCACGCACGATGTGGAAGAGGCGCTGTTCATGGCCGACCGGGTCCTGGTGCTGTCGCCGCGACCGGCCCGGATTCAGGCGACCTTTGCAGTTCCGTTTGCGCACCCGCGCAAACTGTCCAGCCCGCAGATGCAGCAACTGAAAGAGCAGATTCTCAACGAGCTCGGCGTGGGTTGACACTGGGCCCGGCCAGGGGCCGCTGCAATGGCCCGGACCCGTTACGATAGATGCCCCTGCTTCTGCCCTTCCTGCCTCCATGCCTGAATTTCTGACCGCCGCTCTCTACAAATTTGTAGACCTCCCCGACTTTGGGCAACTGCAGGCACCCTTGCTGGCCTTGTGTGAAGCCGAGGATGTACGCGGCACCCTGCTGCTGGCCCGGGAAGGCATCAACGGCACGATTGCCGGGCCTGCGGAAGGGGTACACGCCGTGCTGGCCTGGCTGCGCCGGGATACGCGCCTGGCTGACCTGACCCACAAGGAGTCCGTTGCCCACAAGCTGCCGTTTTACCGCATGAAGGTGCGCCTGAAGCAGGAAATCGTCACCATGGGCGTGCCTGGTATCAATCCCAACCAGATGGCTGGCCAGTACGTCAAGCCGCAGGACTGGAACGCCTTGATCGCCGAGCCCGGCGTGGTGGTCGTAGACACCCGCAACGACTACGAAGTCGGCATTGGCAGCTTCGAAGGCGCGGTCAACCCCCACACCAAAAGTTTTTCGGAGCTGCCGGCCTGGGTGCAAGAGCAGTCCGCCCCGGGTGGCCTGCTGGCCGAAAAGGATGGCAAGAAGCCCAAGGTCGCCATGTTTTGTACTGGCGGCATACGCTGCGAAAAGTCCACCGCCTTTCTGCGTACCCAGGGTTTTGACGAGGTCTACCACCTCGAAGGCGGCATCCTGAAGTACCTGGAGACCGTGCCGCAGGCCGACAGCCTCTGGCAAGGTGAATGTTTTGTATTCGACGAACGCGTCTCGGTGGTGCATGGCCTGCAGACCGGCCACTACGACCTGTGTCGCGCCTGCCGGGACCCGATCAGCGAAGCCGACAAAGCCTCGCCGCTGTACGTCCCTGGCGTCAGTTGTCCCGGATGCCATGACAAAAAAACCGAGGAGCAAAAGCGCGGCTTCATCGAGCGCCAGAAGCAGGTGGACTATGCCAACCGGCGGCGCCAGCCGCACATCGGTATGCGCCAGGTCCCACCCGCCTCCACCGATACCGGGCATTGAGCTATGGGCGCTGCCCTGCCCGTTCTCTACTCGTTTCGTCGCTGTCCTTATGCCATACGCGCACGGCTCGCGCTGGCTGTCAGCGGTCAGCCTGTTGAATTGCGGGAAGTGGTGTTGCGCGACAAGCCGCTAGCCCTGATCGACGCCTCGCCCAAAGCCACGGTACCGGTGCTGGTACTGTCTGAGGGCGCCGTCCTGGACGAGAGCCTGGACATCATGCTCTGGGCCCTGCGGCGCAACGATCCTTTGGGATGGCTCACGCCCGGGCTGGAATCACCGGAGTCCATGCTGGCGCTGATTGCCTTGTTCGACCAGCAGTTCAAGCCGCAACTGGATCGCTACAAATACCCGGGCCGCTACCCCGCCCCAACGCAAAATCCACGGGACGCAGGGGTCGGCTATCTTGAGCAACTCGAGAGCCGGCTCGCTGCGCATTCCTGCCTGTTCGGCCACCGTGCCTCTTTGGCCGACATGGCCATCGCGCCCTTTGTCCGGCAGTTTGCGCAGACCGACAGGACATGGTTTGATGCCCGGCCGTGGCCAGGGCTGAGCGCATGGCTCGCGGCGTTTGAGGATTCCGCGCTGTATGCGCAGGTCATGCAAAAGTTCGTCCCCTGGGTTCCGGGGGCCTTGCCGACACGTTTTTAGGCCAGCTAAACACTATTTTTTTCATAGCAATAAAGTCCCGTCAAACAAGGGCAAGCGGCCATTTTTATCAATAAAAAAGCCCGCGGGCGGCGGCCGGCGGGCTTTTGTCGGACGCTGACGCGTTCAGTCGGTAGTGGCTTCTTCAGCTTCCGGCTTGGCTTTGCCTTCCTTCTTCGGCAGGGGCTGGATGTCCAGCACCACTTCGCCGCTTTCGACACCCTTGGCGTCCGTGGTGACCGTCATGTCCACCGTCAGGCGGCCACCATCGATCAGGCGCCCGAACAGCAACTCGTCGGCCAGGGCGCGGCGAATCGTGTCCTGGATCAGACGCTGCATCGGCCGTGCGCCCATCAGCGGATCGAAGCCCTTCTTGCCCAGGTACTTGCGCAAGGCGTCGGTGAAGGTGACCTCGACTTTCTTTTCGGCAAGCTGGGTTTCAAGTTGCAGCAGGAACTTGTCGACCACGCGCAGGATGACGGTTTCGTCGAGCGCCTTGAAGCTGACCGTGGCATCCAGCCGGTTGCGGAACTCCGGCGTGAACAGCCGCTTGATGTCGGCCATCTCGTCGCCCGCCTCGCGCGGGTTGGTGAAACCAATCGTCGCCTTGTTCATCGTCTCGGCGCCGGCGTTGGTAGTCATGACGATGATGACGTTGCGGAAATCAGCCTTGCGGCCGTTGTTGTCCGTCAGCGTGCCGTGGTCCATGACCTGCAACAGCACGTTGAAGATATCCGGATGGGCTTTTTCGATTTCGTCAAGCAAGAGCACGCAATGCGGTTTCTTGGTGACGGCTTCGGTCAGCAGGCCGCCCTGGTCGAAACCCACATAACCCGGGGGCGCGCCAATCAGGCGGCTGACCGCATGGCGCTCCATGTACTCGGACATGTCAAAGCGAATGAGCTCAATGCCCATGATGTAGGCCAGCTGCTTGGCCGCCTCGGTCTTGCCCACGCCGGTGGGGCCGGAGAAGAGGAAGGATCCGATGGGTTTGTCGTCCTTGCCCAGGCCGGAGCGCGCCATCTTGACGGCAGACGCCAGCACGTCCAGGGCCTTGTCCTGACCGAACACAACGCTCTTCAAGTCGCGTTCCAGCGTCTTGAGCTTGCCGCGGTCGTCATTGGACACATTGGCCGGCGGGATGCGCGCGATTTTGGCCACAATCTCCTCGACCTCGGCCTTGGTGATGGTTTTCTTGCGCTTGCTGGCCGGCAGGATGCGCTGCGCAGCGCCCGCCTCATCAATCACGTCGATGGCCTTGTCGGGCAAATGACGGTCGTTGATGTACTTGGCGCTGAGCTCGGCCGCAGCCTGCAGGGCAGCCACCGCGTACTTGACGCTGTGGTGCTCTTCAAAGCGCGACTTCAGGCCTTTGAGAATTTCGACGGTTTCCTGAATGGTCGGTTCGACCACATCGACTTTCTGGAAGCGCCGTGACAGGGCAGCGTCTTTCTCGAAAATGCCGCGGTACTCGGTGAAGGTCGTCGCACCTATGCATTTGAGCTGGCCATTGGACAGCGCCGGCTTGAGCAGGTTGGACGCGTCCAGCGTGCCCCCCGAAGCTGCGCCAGCGCCGATCAGCGTGTGGATTTCGTCAATGAACAAAATCCCGTTGGGCTTGTCTTTCAGGGCCTTGAGCACGCCTTTGAGCCGCTGTTCGAAGTCGCCGCGGTATTTGGTGCCGGCCAGCAAGGCCCCCATGTCCAGCGAGTAGACCTGTGCCTCGGACAGAATCTCCGGGACATCCTTCTGCGTGATGCGCCAGGCCAGGCCCTCGGCAATCGCCGTCTTGCCCACGCCAGCCTCTCCCACCAGCAGCGGGTTGTTCTTGCGGCGGCGGCACAGGATCTGGATCACGCGCTCCACTTCGTACTGGCGCCCAATCAGCGGATCGATCTTGCCGTCCTTGGCCAATTGGTTCAGGTTCTGGGTGTACTGCTCCAGAGGTGAGGCTTTCTCGTTTTTTTCACCACCCTCTTCGTTCTCGGCTGCGCTCTCCCCGGCCTTGGTGGGCTCGGGCGGATCACTCTTCTTGATGCCGTGGGCGATGAAGTTGACAACGTCCAGACGTGTCACGCCCTGCTGGTGCAGGTAGTACACCGCATGGGAATCCTTCTCACCAAAGATGGCAACCAGCACGTTGGCACCCGTGACCTCTTTTTTGCCGTTGCCGGTGGACTGCACGTGCATGATGGCGCGCTGGATCACACGCTGGAAACCCAGCGTGGGCTGCGTGTCCACATCGTCGCTGCCTGCGACCTGGGGCGTGTTGTCCTTGATGAAGTTGGCCAGCGACTTGCGCAGGTCATCAATGTTGGCGGAGCATGCGCGAAGCACTTCGGCCGCGCTGGGGTTGTCAAGCAAGGCCAGCAACAGGTGCTCCACGGTGATGAACTCGTGGCGCTGTTGCCGGGCTTCGACAAAAGCCATGTGCAAGCTGACTTCTAATTCCTGGGCAATCATTGCGTTTCCTTTCGGCTTGCTACTCGACTATCTGACTGAAATCACTGATTCACTGTTCAAGAGATATGGGCTGTGTTTTCATTATTCAATGGGCTCGCACACGCACTGCAGGGGATGGCCGTTTTTTCTGGCCGCTTCCGTGACCTGGTCCACCTTGGTAGAGGCGACGTCCTTGGAGAACACGCCGCAGACGCCTTTGCCGTCCAGGTGGATCTTCAGCATGATTTGCGTCGCGGTTTCGCGGTCCTTGCCAAAAAACTCCTGGATCACCACCACCACAAACTCCATCGGTGTGTAGTCGTCGTTCAGGAGCACCACCTGGTACATCTGTGGCGGCACTGTTTTGGCTTTTTTGGGGCGCCGCTCCAGCACGGCGGAATCTCCTCCGCGCCCGTCGTCCGGCTTGAATATCGGAGCCTTGGGCGGTGCGGGAGACTTCGGAGGTGGGGTGGCCATGCAAATCATTCTAGCGACCCGGATTGGACCGTGCGGACCATAGGGCAATTGGTGGCGGGAACGCGACATTCAGGCTTTCACGCATTTGACTTTTGCGCGCCGGATGAAACAAAAAAAAACCGCCCGTGGCCTGAACCAGGGGCGGCAGGTGGGAGAGCCTGCCAGGGCAGGCGCTACAGCCTTACATGTGATCGATCATGACCTGGCCAAAGCCGGAACAGCTGACCTGGGTGGCGCCTTCCATCAGGCGCGCAAAGTCGTAGGTCACTTTCTTCGATTCAATGGATTTTTCCATCGAGCTGATGATCAGGTCGGCCGCCTTGGTCCACCCCATGTGGCGAAGCATCATCTCTGCCGAGAGGATTTCCGAACCGGGGTTGACGTAGTCCTTGCCGGCGTATTTGGGCGCGGTGCCGTGGGTGGCTTCGAACATGGCGATGGTGTCGCTCAGGTTGGCGCCGGGCGCAATGCCGATACCGCCGACCTGGGCGGCCAGCGCATCCGACACATAGTCGCCATTGAGGTTGAGCGTCGCAATGACGCTGTACTCTGCCGGGCGAAGCAGAATCTGCTGCAGGAAGGCGTCGGCGATCGAATCCTTGACCGTGATTTCCTTGCCGGTTTTGGGATTCTTGAACTTCATCCAGGGGCCGCCGTCGATTTCAACCGCGCCAAACTCCTTCGCGGCCAGGGCATAGGCCCAGTCGCGGAAGCCGCCTTCGGTGAACTTCATGATGTTGCCCTTGTGCACGATGGTCAGGCTGGGCTTGTCGTTATCAATCGTGTACTGAATGGCCTTGCGGACCAGACGCTCGGTACCTTCACGCGAGACCGGCTTGATGCCGATACCCGAGGTGTTGGGGAAGCGGATTTTCTTGACGCCCATCTCGTCCTGCAGGAACTTGATGAGTTTTTTGGCCTTGTCGCTTTCAGCTTCAAACTCGATGCCGGCATAGATGTCCTCGGAGTTTTCGCGGAAGATCACCATGTTGGTCTTGTGCGGCTCCTTGACCGGCGAAGGCACGCCAGCGAAGTACTGAATGGGGCGCAGGCAGACGTACAGGTCCAGCTCCTGGCGAAGCGCGACGTTCAGCGAGCGGATACCGCCACCGACAGGCGTGGTCAAGGGGCCCTTGATGGACACCACATAGTCCTTGACCGCATGCAGCGTTTCTTCAGGCAGCCACACGTCAGGACCGTAGACCTTGGTGGACTTTTCCCCGGCATAAACTTCCATCCAGTGGATTTTTTTCTTGCCGCCGTAGGCCTTGGCCACGGCAGCATCGACCACCTTGAGCATGACCGGCGTGATATCAGCACCCGTGCCGTCACCTTCGATAAACGGAATGACCGGTTCGTCCGGAACGTTCAGTGAATTGTCGGCATTGACGGTGATTTTTTGACCCGAGGCGGGCACTTTGATGTGCTGATACATGTAGGGAAGTCTCCGGTGAGCGCTGGTGGCGTCGGTGCGCCGCTACAGCAGGTTAGGTAAAAACCCCTAAATTCTATCCGTAAATGCCTTGACGAAAAGATTTTGCAGTGATCTGTCAACCGACGGTGAAGGGGTTTCGTTACGATGGGGCCTCCGAAATTTTCGGGGTCTTTTTTCCAAAAACATTACCAAGGAAATTTCACATGAACAAGATCCTCGCTGTCCTGATCGCTGGCCTCTTCTCCGCCGGTGCTTTCGCTGCTTCCCACGCTGGCGCGCCTATGGCTGCCGCATCCAAGCCAGCCGCTGCAACTCCAGCGACGCCTGCAACTGCAGCGACTCCTGCCGCTCCAGCCGCCAAGGCTGACGCCAAGGCAATGAAAGCTGAAAAAGCCGCCGCTGCCAAGAAAGCCAAGGAAGAAAAAGCCGCTGCTGCCAAAGCCGCCAAAGCTGAAAAGGCCGCTGCCGCCAAGAAAGCCAAGGAAGAAAAAGCTGCTGCTGCCAAGAAAGCCAAAGAAGACAAGGCAGCCGCCGCTGCTGCAGCCAAGAAGTAATTCCCGGCCCACTCTGAAAAATGCCCGCGTTGCGGGCATTTTTTTTCGCGTCGTTTATGCTGCAACAACCAAGCTCACCCGGAAAACGCATGCCTGATCCATCTCCTGCTCCCAAGCTCTTTCGCGGCACCGTGACGACCCTGGCCTCTTGCACCCTGCTGGCGACCAGCCTGGCGTTCGCGCAGGATGCACCTCAACTGCAGCTTCAGCGCGTGCCCCTGACAGCCGGAATGCACCGCATCGACGCGCAGGTCGCTGCAACGCCCCAACAGCGCCAGATCGGCTTGATGTTTCGCACTGACATGCCACAAAACGAAGGCATGCTGTTTGTGTTCGAGCAGCCCGCCAAGCAGTGTTTCTGGATGAAAAACACCCCCTCGCCCCTCACTGCGGCCTTCGTCGCTGACGACGGCACCATCGTGAATCTGGCCGACATGAAGCCACTGTCCACCGACTCCCACTGTTCGGACAAACCGGTTCGTTATGTGCTGGAGATGAATGCCGGCTGGTTCGCAAAAAAGGGAATCAAGGCCGGCAGCAAGCTGGCAGGGCCTCCCTTCGAGCCAGCCCGGTAACAGCATCGGGCGCAACCCCGGAACCCACGCATAAAAAAGCCGACGCGAAGTCGGCTTTTTTTGCTCAAGTGGCCAGATCAGCCGAAATTGGCCTCGGCAAAAGACCAGTTCACCAAATTGGACAGGAATGTCTCCACAAACTTGGGACGGGCATTGCGGTAGTCGATGTAGTAAGCGTGCTCCCAGACGTCAACCGTCATCAGGGCTTTGTCGGCCGTGGTGAGCGGCGTGCCGGCCGGGCCGGTGTTGACGATGTCCACCGTGCCGTCGGCCTTTTTGACCAGCCATGTCCAGCCGGAGCCGAAGTTGCCCACGGCAGACTTCACAAACGCCTCCTTGAAGGCGGCATAAGAACCAAACTTGGCATTGATGGCCGCAGCCAGCGCACCGCCGGGCTCGCCGCCGCCGGCAGGTTTCATGCAGCTCCAGAAGAAAGTGTGGTTCCAGATCTGGGCTGCATTGTTGTAGATGCCGCCGCTGGATTTCTTGACGATCTCTTCCAGCGTCATGGCCTCGAATTCGGTGCCTTTTTGCAGGTTGTTGAGATTGACCACGTAAGCGTTGTGGTGCTTGCCATGGTGGTATTCAAACGCCTCCTGGCTGTAGTGGGGAGCCAGCGCGTCAATGGCGTAAGGCAATGGGGGCAGTTTGTGTTCCATGTTTTTTTCCTTTTTCCTCGTGAGGTGGTGTGGTGATGAAAAGCGTGAGGCTGGCGTGTTTCAACACCCATTGTAAAAACTAAATAAGTCGCGGTGCTGAAACCGTCAAATCGACCTCTCCGTCGGCAAGGGTAGCGCGCAAGGCCTGGCCGGGATGCGTGGCGGCGGCGCTGCCTATGGCATGGCCCTGCTGGTCCGCCAGCCAGGCGTAGCCACGCTGCAGGACCAGCTTCGGATCAAGTGATTCCAGACGCAACTGGGCGCGTTCGAGCCGCTGTTGCCGGGACTGAACAGCTTCTGACATGGCCTGGGGCAAATCCGAAGAGAGCGTCTGCAGGCGACTGGTTTCGCGCTGTGCCCTGGACAACAGGGCGTGGCGCAGGTGCTGCGCCACGACCGCCAGCCGTCCCTGGTGACGGGTGACCAGGTGAGAGGGCTGGCCGACCCGGGACGCTGCCCAGTCGAGGCGCTGGGCGCTGGACTGCAGTTGCCTGTCAACGCAATTTTTCAGGCGCCGCTGCGCTGTTTCACAGGTTTCAAGTCCCAGGCTCCGCGGCTCAGCGCACATCTCTGCTGCTGCCGTCGGTGTGGGTGCCCGCAAGTCCGCACAAAAATCGGCAATCGTGAAATCCGTCTCATGGCCCACCCCGCAAATGACCGGCATGGGAGCCGCTACCACCGTGCGCGCAAGCTGCTCCTCATTGAAAGCCCAGAGATCCTGCATGGCGCCACCACCGCGCACCAACAGCAGGACGTCCACTTCCGCGCGCTGATAGGCCAGCCGCAAGGCCTGACGCAGTTCCTCGGGCGCACCGGCTCCCTGCACACTGGCCGGGTAGATCACGACCGGGATGTGCGGGACGCGGCGCTGCAAGGCCGTCACCACATCGTGCAGGGCCGCGGCCCCCAGCGAAGTCACCACACCAATGGCCCGCGGCAGCCGGGGCAAGGCTTTCTTCCGTCCGGGTTCAAACAAGCCCTCGGCTTCGAGACGGGACTTGAGCTGCAGAAACTGCTCATACAGGTTGCCCTGCCCGGCTTGCTGCATGCTCTCCACAACCAGTTGCAGCTCGCCACGCGGCTCATAGACACCCAGCCGGCCACGCAGTTCCACCAACTGTCCATCGCGCGGTGCAAAGTCCAGCAGAGTGGCCGCCCGCCGGAACATGGCGCAGCGAACCTGCCCTTGCTCGTCCTTGAGCGAAAAATAGCAATGCCCGCTGGCGGCGCGTGTGAAGCCGCTGATCTCCCCCCGGACTGCGACCGGATTGAAGCGGGCCTCCAGGCTGTCTGCAATGGCGCGAAGCAGGGAGCCTACCGGCCATACGCGCAGCCCGCTGGCGCGATCTGGAGCGTCTGCAGATGCGTCAACCATGCCCAAAACCCCTTGCGGCATGCGGGCAATACTCCACAGAGGCGCGCCGTGACGGGCCTCGCACGCGGTTTTGGTGGGCTAGGTCACATAACTTCGTACAAGTCATTGATTTAAAAGCGTTTTAATCTGCCCAATTTTTCATCGTTTTGTCATATGCCCCGGCTGGCGCGGGCTGCGGGCTGTCCACCTGCCACTTACTCACAAAGTTGTCCACAACTTCTGTGAGTTAAGTCCTACACCTTTGCAAAATTTGAAAACGCCCGGACAGGCAACAAATGAGGGGCGGGCCGTGGAGCCGGTAGGCCATAATCCACAGCAATTATCTGCGGGAGATTTGCTTTGTTTTCAATCATACAAGCCGCGGGCTGGCCGATATGGCCCTTGCTGGCCTGCTCGGTTTTGGCCGTGGCCCTGGTTATTGAGCGTTTCTCCAGCCTGAAAACCGCAAAAATTGCCCCTCCCCAATTGCTGGACGAAGCCATGACGGTTTCGCGGGCTGGGGTTCCAGCGCCAGATGTCGTCTCGCACCTGGAGCAAAACTCGCTTCTGGGTGAGATTCTGGCAAGCGGATTCAGGGCGCTCAACGTCAACCCCCGCATCAGCGAAGAAGATTTGCGCTCCACGCTGGAAAGCGCAGGCCGGCGCGCCGCCCACACGCTTGAGCGCTACCTCTCGGCACTGGCCACCATTGCTTCGGCGGCGCCCTTGCTGGGCCTGCTGGGCACGGTCATCGGCATGATTGAAATCTTCGGCTCACAGGCCGGCAGCGGTGGCCTGGCCAATGCCACCGGCGGCAACCCCGCACAACTGGCGCAAGGCATTTCGATCGCCCTGTACAACACCGCCTTTGGCCTGATCGTTGCCATTCCCTCGCTGATTTTCTGGCGCTATTTCCGGGCCCGCGTCGATGGCTATTTGCTGACCATGGAAATTGCCTCGGAACGGTTTGTGCGGCATCTCAACACCCTGCGGAAATGACAGAAGGATGACCATGAGATTTCACGGAACTTCGCGGGACGAGCCAGAGATCAACCTGATTCCCTTCATTGATGTCTTGCTGGTGGTGCTGATCTTCCTGATGCTGTCCACCACCTACAGCAAGTTCACCGAGCTTCAGATCAACCTGCCCGTCGCCGACGCAGACAAGCAGCGCGACTATCCCAAAGAGGTTGTGGTTGCCGTCAGCAGTGACGGGCGTTACATGGTGGCCAAAACCCCGGTCGACGGCCGCAGCATTGAGGCCCTCAGCGCCGCCCTGACTGGAGCAGCCAAAGCCGGCAAGGACAGCGTGATCATCATCAGCGCTGACGCCAGCGCCACCCACCAGTCCGTCATCACGGTGATGGAGGCCGCGCGGCGCAGCGGTTTGACGCAGATCACCTTCGCCACCCAGAGCACGGCGCAGGCCGGCGCGAAATAAGCGTGGAGCGGCGGCTGCAGCGGGCCTGGCTGCGGCGCGGCGTCGTCGCCTGTTTGCTCTGGCCGGTCGGACAGTTGTACGCAGCCCTTGTGGCTGTGCGCAACATCGGCTACCGCACCGGTTTTTTGAAGTCCCGGCGTCTACCCGTCCCGGTGATCATCGTCGGCAATGTGGTGGCTGGTGGCGCTGGAAAAACACCTGCCGTCATTGCCCTTGTGCGTCATCTGCAGGCAGGCGGCGTGCAGGCCGGGGTGGTGTCGCGCGGCTATGGGCGCAGCAGCCTGGCCTGCCTGGAGGTCTTGCCGGCCACTCCCGTTGAAGACTCCGGTGACGAACCCGCCCTTGTCCAGCGCGCCACAGGTGCTCCTGTTTTTGTAGCAGCTTCGCGAGGTGATGCGGCCCGCGCCCTGTTGCTGGCGCACCCCGGCACGCAGGTCATCGTCTGTGATGACGGCCTGCAGCACTACGCACTGCACAGGGACATTGAGATCGCGGTGTTTGACGAGCGCGGCGTCGGCAACGGCTGGCCGCTGCCAGCCGGACCCCTGCGCGAACCCTGGCCGGCTCGCCTCCAGAAAAGCCCGCGCCGGGGTGGCTGTGGCGTGGACCTGGTGTTGCACACGGGCGCGCGCGCAGCCTTTGCCGGCTTCAGATCAACGCGGCGTCTCGCCGACCATGCCTTGCGCGCCGACGGCAGCCGTGTACCGCTGGACGAGCTCTCCGGCGAAGCGCTGCGGGCGTTGGCAGGCATCGCCAATCCCGAAGTTTTTTTTGCGATGTTGCGAGCCCGAGGCCTGCATCTGGCCGAAACGCGTGCGCTTCCCGATCACCATGATTTTGATGGCTATCCCCTTGCGTCGGACAAGGGACACACGCTTGTTTGTACCGACAAGGACGCTGTCAAGCTGTTTGCCAAAAAAGTCCCCGTGCTGGCCGTGCCGCTGGAATTTCTGCCTGAGCCCGCTTTTTTTGCGGCCGTCGACGCCTTGCTGTTCCCCCTGCTTTCTCAATTACCATCGTCCCATGGACACCAAACTGCTTGAACTGCTGGTCTGCCCCGTGACCAAGGGCCCGCTCGTCTACGACCGGGA
>JAKFXR010000039.1 GCA_021731285.1 Polaromonas sp.
GCGCATGAGCACTCCACCCAAGCCATCCACCCCCGAATTTGCCCCCGCCAGCCTGGACGCCTGGGCGCGTGCAGCCGCGAAGTCAGCGCCCGGTGGCGATACCAACGCCCTGAACTGGCAAACGCCAGACGGCATCACCGTCAAACCGCTTTACACGGCGGAAGACGTCAAGGACCTGCCGCACACCCACACCTTGCCCGGCTTTGAGCCATTTATCCGCGGCCCGCAAGCCACCATGTATGCGGTGCGGCCCTGGACCATTCGTCAGTACGCCGGTTTTTCAACGGCAGAAGAATCCAATGCTTTCTACCGCAAGGCGCTGGCCGCAGGCGGGCAGGGCGTGTCCGTGGCCTTTGACCTGGCCACCCACCGCGGCTACGACTCGGACCATCCGCGTGTCACCGGCGATGTTGGCAAGGCCGGGGTGGCGATTGACAGCGTTGAGGACATGAAGATCCTGTTCGACCAGATCCCGCTGGACAAGGTCTCGGTGTCCATGACCATGAATGGCGCGGTGCTGCCGGTGCTGGCGGGTTATGTGGTGGCGGCCGAAGAGCAGGGCGTGGCGCAGGACCAGCTCAGCGGCACCATACAGAACGACATCCTCAAAGAATTCATGGTGCGCAACACCTACATCTACCCGCCCGAGCCCAGCATCCGCATCATTGGCGACATCATTGAATACACGGCGCAGCACATGCCGAAATTCAATTCAATCAGCATCTCGGGTTACCACATGCAGGAAGCCGGGGCCAACCAGGCGCTGGAGCTGGCCTTCACCCTGGCTGACGGAAAAGAATATGTGAAAACCGCGATTGCCAAGGGCCTGGACGTTGACGGTTTTGCCGGCCGCCTGAGTTTCTTCTGGGCCATCGGCATGAACTTCTACCTTGAAGTGGCCAAGATGCGGGCAGCGCGTCTGCTCTGGTGCCGCATCATGAAGGAGTTCAATGCCAAAAGCCCCAAAAGCCTGATGCTGCGCACCCACTGCCAGACCTCGGGTTGGAGCCTGACCGAACAGGACCCTTACAACAACGTGGTGCGCACCACCATTGAGGCTATGGCTGCGGTGTTTGGCGGCACGCAGAGCCTGCACACCAACAGTTTTGACGAGGCAATTGCACTGCCCACCGAGTTCTCGTCGCGCATCGCCCGCAACACACAGCTCATCATCCAGGAAGAAACGCACATTCCGCATGTGATCGATCCCTGGGCCGGCAGCTACATGATGGAAAAGCTCACCCAGGACATGGCCGATGCCGCCTGGGCCATCATTGCCGAGGTGGACGCCATGGGTGGCATGACCAAAGCCGTGGACAGCGGCTGGGCCAAACTCAAGATCGAAGCGGCCGCCGCTGAAAAGCAGGCCCGCATCGACAGCGGCAAGGACGTCATCGTCGGCGTCAACAAGTACAGGCTCAAGACGGAAGATGCGATTGAATCGCGCGACATCGACAACGTGGCGGTACGTGAGGGGCAGATTGAGCGCCTCAAGGCCATACGGGCCCAACGCGATGGGGCGGTGGTTCAGGCGGCGCTGGACGCATTGACCACTGCCGCTGAAAATAACAACGGCAATCTTCTGGACCTGTGCATCAAGGCTGTGCGTCTGCGCGCCACGGTGGGCGAGGTCAGCGATGCACTGGAAAAAGTTTACGGGCGCCACCGCGCCGATACGCAAAAGGTGACCGGCGTGTATGCAGCAGCTTATGACTCGGCCGAAGGCTGGGAAAACCTCAAGACCGAAATCAACGCATTCGCCGAGGCCCAGGGCCGGCGGCCGCGCGTGATGATCTCCAAACTCGGCCAGGATGGCCATGACCGCGGCGCGAAAGTCGTGGCCACGGCTTTTGCCGACCTGGGTTTTGACGTGGACATGGGCCCGCTGTTCCAGACGCCAGAAGAATGCGCCCGCCAGGCGATTGAAAACGATGTGCATGCAGTGGGTGTCAGCACCCTGGCTGCCGGGCACAAGACCCTGGTGCCGGCCATCATTGCCGAGCTCAAGAAGCAGGGCGGCGGCGACATCATTGTGTTTGTCGGCGGCGTGATCCCGAGGCAGGATTACGAGATGCTTTACGAGGCGGGTGTCAAAGGCATTTACGGCCCGGGCACGCCGATTCCAGCCTCCGCCAAGGATGTGCTTGAGCAGATCAGGGCTGCACTGAAGTGACATCTGCCGGACTGCTGGCTGATGTGTTGCGCGGCGACGCCGCCGCGCAGCGCCGTGCGATTGCCAAAGCCATCACGCTGCTGGAATCCACACGCGCCGACCACCGCGCAGAAGCCGACCAGTTGCTGACCGCCTTGCTGCCGCACACCGGCCAGGCCTTCCGGCTGGGCATCAGCGGCGTGCCTGGTGTTGGCAAATCGACGTTTATTGAAGTATTGGGCCTGTATCTGATAGAACAGGGCCACCGTGTCGCAGTGTTGACCATCGACCCTTCATCCACCGTCTCGGGCGGCTCCATTCTTGGCGACAAGACACGCATGGAAAAGCTGTCTGTGCACGAGCGGGCTTACATCCGCCCCAGCCCCTCCAGCGGCACCCTGGGCGGCGTGGCCGAAAAAACGCGCGAAGCCATGCTGGTCTGCGAAGCGGCGGGTTACGACGTGGTGATTGTTGAAACCGTGGGCGTGGGCCAGTCTGAGACCGCCGTGGCCAACATGACCGACATGTTTGTGCTGATGCAACTGCCCAATGCGGGCGACGATTTGCAGGCGATCAAGAAGGGCGTGATGGAACTGGCCGACCTGGTCATCATCAACAAGGCCGATCTGGACGCCGACGCTGCCATGCGGGCGCAGGCGCAGATAGCGTCGGCCATGCGCCTTTTTGGCCTGGTCAACAACGCCATGGGCAGTGCGCAGGCTGCCGAATTTGACAAGCAATGGCGCCCTGAGGTGATTCAGCTCAGCGCCTTGCACAACAAAGGTGTGGACGCCTTCTGGACAGCCGTCACCGGGTTCCGCAAGAGCCAAACTGCCACTGGCAAGCTGGCTGCGCGCCGCCAGCAGCAGTCGCTGTCCTGGATGTGGGAGCGCATCGACGCGGGTCTGAAACACGCCTTCAGGCACGACCCTGCGGTCAGCGCCTTGTTGCCGGAGATGCTGGCTCAGGTGACCAGCGGCCGCCTGCCAGCTTCGGTTGCGGCACGAAATCTGCTTTCTGTCCAGTCAGGGCGGGAAAAGTATGCTATTAAATAAAGAGCAAAACCAGAGAGCACGGGAAACAAAGCATGCAAGACATTCTTGAACAACTGGAAAAAAAGCGCGCCGCGGCCCGCCTCGGTGGCGGCCAAAAGCGCATTGATGCCCAACACGGCAAGGGCAAGCTGACGGCGCGCGAGCGGCTGGAACTGCTGCTCGATGAAGGCACGTTTGAAGAGTGGGACATGTTTGTCGAGCACCGATGCACCGACTTCGGCATGCAGGACAACAAGGTGCCCGGCGATGGTGTGGTCACCGGCTACGGCATGATCAATGGGCGTCTGGTGTTTGTCTTCAGCCAGGACTTCACAGTCTTCGGCGGCGCCTTGAGCGAAGCCCATGCCGAGAAAATCTGCAAGGTGATGGACCAGGCCATGAAGGTGGGCGCGCCCGTGATTGGTCTCAACGATTCGGGCGGTGCCCGCATCCAGGAAGGCGTGGCTTCACTGGGCGGATATGCCGATGTGTTTCAGCGCAACGTCATGGCTTCGGGCGTGGTGCCGCAGATCAGCATGGTCATGGGGCCTTGCGCTGGCGGCGCAGTCTATTCGCCGGCGATGACCGACTTCATTTTCATGGTCAAGGACAGCTCCTACATGTTTGTGACAGGTCCTGAGGTCGTCAAGACAGTGACGCACGAAGAAGTGACTGCTGAAGAGCTGGGTGGCGCCACCACCCACACCACCCGCAGCGGCGTCGCCGATCTGGCGTTTGAGAACGATGTCGAGGCGCTCCTGATGTTGCGCCGGCTCTACAACTACCTGCCGCTGAACAACCGCGAAAAAGCCCCGGTGCGGCCCAGCGCAGACCCGGCGGCCCGTATGGACCTGAGCCTGGACACCCTGGTGCCCGAGAACCCGAACAAGCCCTATGACATGAAGGAGCTGATCACCAAGACAGTGGACGACGGCGACTTCTTCGAGCTGCAACCCGAGTACGCCAAAAACATCATCATTGGTTTTGCCCGCATGGAGGGGCAAAGCGTCGGCATCGTCGCCAACCAGCCCCTGGTGCTGGCCGGTTGTCTGGACATCAAGAGTTCCATCAAGGCCGCGCGGTTTGTGCGCTTCTGTGATGCTTTCAACATCCCCGTGATCACCTTTGTTGACGTGCCCGGCTTCATGCCCGGCACCAGCCAGGAGTACGGCGGCATCATCAAACACGGCGCCAAGCTGCTGTACGCCTACGCCGAATGCACCGTGCCCAAGATCACGGTGATCACCCGCAAGGCCTATGGCGGCGCTTACGACGTGATGAGCTCCAAACACCTGCGCGGCGACGTCAACTTCGCCTGGCCGAACGCCGAGATTGCGGTGATGGGCGCCAAGGGCGCGGTCGAAATCATCTTCCGCGAGGACAAGGGCGACCCGGGCAAGCTCGCGGCGAAGGAGGCCGAATACAAGGCGCGTTTTGCCAACCCCTTTGTGGCCGGTGCGCGTGGTTTTATCGACGACGTCATCCTTCCGCATGAAACCCGCAAGCGCATTTGCCGCTCGCTGGTGATGCTGAAAGACAAGAAGCTTGAGAACCCGTGGCGCAAGCACGGGAACATCCCCCTTTGATCTGTCATTGCGGGCTTGAACCGCACTCCATCTCACGATGACTACGCCACCCCAACAGCCTGGATGCCGGATCAAGTCCGGCATGACAAGACCTTGAGCAAACAAACATGGCTACCCAAATGCTGAGCGCTCGCCTGGACTGCTGGTTGGCCGCACGGACGCTGGCCAGCGCGCGGCGAAGGCGTGTGGCTCCTGCCTTTCGGGAAGTGCACACCGCGACGGGGAGTCTGCGTGTTACCGACAGCGGCGGTAGCGGCCCGGTGGTGGTGTTTGTGCCGGACGGGCCGAATGTGGTCGAGCATTACGAGGCCCTGATCCAGCGCCTGTCGCCCTCATGCCGGGTGGTGTGTTTTGACATGCCTGGCTTTGGTTTTTCCCTTCCGGGGGAGGGCTACGCACACTCACTTGATCAGGGCGGGCGGACCGTGCTGGAGGTGCTGGATCAACTCAACATCTCCCGCGCCACACTGGCCTTCAGTTGTGCCAACGGTTTTTATGCCCTGCGCGCGGCGCAATTGGCACCCCAGAGGATTTCCGGGCTGGTGCTGGCGCAAACCCCTTCGCTGCAGGCCATGCACGCCTGGACAGAGCGGGTGGTTCCCGCACCACTCAAGCTGCCGGTCCTCGGTCAATCCCTGGGCTGGTTGTTCCGGCGTCGCGCGGCGTCGAGCTGGTACCGCATCGCGCTGCCGCGCGGTACCGATGCCGCCACTTTTCGCGAGGCCGGGCTGCGCGCATTGAGTTGTGGTGCCTGCTTCAGCCTGGCTGGTGTGGTTCAGGGGCTGATCAGGGAACCGGTCAATGCACTGAACGGTGTGCAGACCCCCTGCACGCTCATTTGGGGCGGCAAAGACCGGTCGCATCGTGATACTGATCCCCTGTCGATTCTGCAAGTCGTGCCACATGCCGATGTCATCAGCTTTGACGAATGTGGGCATTTTCCCGACCTGGAGAACTCGGCGCGTTACGCAGATATTTTGCTGGAAAGAATCTCGCGGCAAGCCGCAACCCCTCCGATGGAGAAGACTGATGTTTAAAAAAATACTGATTGCCAATCGTGGTGAAATTGCCTGCCGCGTCATCCTCACTGCCCGCAAGATGGGCATCAAGACGGTGGCGGTGTACTCCGACGCCGACAAGGACGCGCGTCACGTTGAACTTGCGGATGAAGCCGTCAACATCGGCCCCGCGCCGAGTCGCGACAGCTACCTGCAGGCTGACAAGATCATTGCAGCGTGCAAGCAAACCGGCGCGCAGGCCGTGCATCCCGGCTATGGTTTCCTGAGCGAAAACGCTGGTTTTGCCAAGCGTGTCGAGGAAGAGGGCATTGTCTTCATCGGCCCCAAGCACTATTCGATTGCCGCCATGGGCGACAAGATTGAGTCCAAGAAGCTGGCGGGTGCTGCTGGCGTGAATTGCATTCCGGGGGTGAACGACGCGATTGAAACGGCCGAGAAGGCGGTGGAGATTGCCAAAGGCATTGGCTACCCGGTGATGATCAAGGCCAGCGCTGGCGGTGGCGGCAAAGGGCTGCGCGTGGCTTTCAACGACAAGGAGGCGCTGGAAGGTTTTACCTCCTGCCGCAACGAGGCACGCAACAGCTTTGGCGACGACCGCGTCTTCATCGAAAAGTTTGTCGAGGAACCCCGCCACATTGAAATCCAGCTGCTCGGCGACAGCCACGGCAACGTGATTTACCTCAACGAGCGTGAATGCTCGATCCAGCGCCGCCACCAGAAGGTGATTGAAGAAGCGCCGTCCCCCTTCATCAGCGATGCCACACGCAAGGCCATGGGCGAGCAGGCCGTGGCGCTGGCCAAGGCCGTGAAATACGAGAGCGCCGGCACGGTGGAGTTTGTGGTCGGCAAGGACCAGAGCTTTTATTTTCTCGAGATGAACACCCGGTTGCAGGTCGAACATCCGGTGACCGAATGCATCACCGGCCTGGACCTGGTGGAGCTGATGATCCGTGTCGCCGCGGGCGAGAAATTACCCCTCGCGCAGAAGGATGTGCAACGCAATGGCTGGGCCATCGAGTGCCGCATCAATGCCGAAGACCCGTTCCGCAGCTTCTTGCCTTCCACCGGCCGTCTGGTGCGTTTTCAGCCACCCAAACAGACCATGTTTGCCGCAGACATTTCCCAATTGATGGGGGTCAGGGTGGACACCGGCGTGCAGGACGGCGGCGAGATTCCGATGTTTTACGACTCCATGATCGCCAAGCTCATCGTGCATGGCAAGGACCGGCTGGATGCGATCGCCAAAATGCGCGAGGCGCTCAATGCGTTTGTGATTCGCGGCATCAGCAGCAACATCCCGTTTCAGGCGGCTTTGCTCGCGCACCCGAAATTCGTGGCTGGGGATTTCAACACCGGCTTCATCGCCGAGAACTACGCCCAGGGCTTTCACGCCGAAGACGTGCCGCACGCCGAGCCGGATTTTCTGGTGGCGCTGGCGGCTTATGTCAACCGCCGTCTGCTGGGCCGGGCCGCAGGCATCAGCGGGCAGATGCCTGGCCACGGGGTGACCGTGGGTGAAGAGTTTGTCGTGATTCAGCTGGGTGCTGGCGGGAAAAACACCTCGCAGCCGGCGACGGTGCGGGAATATCAAGCCCAATCGGGCTCCAGCCTTGTCGAGACGGGGGGTAGCAGCTATGAAATATGTAGCAACTGGCATCTTGGCGGCGCGCGCATCCGGGGCACGGTCAATGGCCAGCCATTTGCCGCACAGGTCGAAAGAGGCGTGGGCCGCAACCCGCTGGCGATTCGTATTGCCCACAACGGCACCCGGCTCGACGCGCTGGTGCTGTCACCACGCGCCGCAAAGTTGCATGCCCTGATGCCGTACAAAGCGCCGCCCGACATGAGCCGTTATGTGTTGTCACCCATGCCTGGCCTGCTGGTCGAGGTGGCGGTGCAGCCGGGCCAGAAAGTGCAGGCTGGCGAGCGCGTGGCGGTGATTGAAGCCATGAAGATGGAAAACGTGCTTTTTGCGGCCGCAGATGGCGTGGTGGGCAAGGTGCTGGCGGCCAAGGGCGAATCGCTCACTGTGGATCAGCCGATTGTGGAATTCGTGTGAAAACATGGCCCCCACGGTCGCTCGCTTCGCGTAGCTTCCTGCCCCCCGAGGGGGCCGCTGCGCCTGCGGCCCGGCGAAGCCGGTTCCGCGGCCCCGGCTGGTTTGGAAGACCTCCACGCTTGTCGGCTGAGCCGACGTGATTGATTGCTCGTTGAGGAAAATGTAATGACGCGACCTTTCAAAGTCTTGGGCATCCAGCAAATCGCCATTGGTGGCACCAGCAAGGAGCGGCTGCGCACCTTGTGGGTGGACATGCTGGGACTGGAAGTCACCGGCAACTTCGTCAGCGAGCGGGAGAACGTGGATGAAGACATTTGCGCCATCGGCAGCGGCCCCTTCACGGTCGAGGTCGATTTGATGCAGCCGCTGGACGTGGAGAAAAAGCCTGCGGTGCACACCACACCGCTGAACCATGTGGGTCTGTGGATTGACGATTTGCCCGCCGCGGTTCAATGGCTAAGTGCCAGGGGTGTGCGCTTTGCGCCAGGTGGCGTGCGGCGGGGAGCTGCGGGCTTTGACATCTGCTTTCTGCATCCCAAAGCCAATGAGGAGTTTCCCATCGCCGGCGAGGGTGTGTTGATTGAACTGGTGCAGGCTCCGCCCGAGGTGGTGAGCGCCTTTGCGCGGCTGCAGTCGCCCGACTGAGGGATTCACCCGAGAGCGCTTGGCGGCTGACGGGGCGTAAACTGGCCCGGCCTTCTGGCCGCAAGTGCGGAAGCGGGGGGCGAGGAGACAGCACTTGCAGCCAACCAACGTAGCCAAGCCGTCGTACTTTCATAAAGTCGTCGATTGCCAATGGGCCTGCCCGGCCCACACTCCCGTCCCCGAATACATACGCCTAATTGGCCAGGGTCGCTACAGCGATGCCTACATGGTCAACTGGGTGTCCAACGTTTTCCCCGGCATCCTGGGCCGCACCTGCGACCGGCCCTGCGAGCCCGCCTGCAGGCGAGGGCGGGTCGAAGAGGGCGGCATAGCCCAGCCCGAGCCGGTGGCCATTTGCCGCCTCAAGCGCGTGGCCGCGGACATGAAGGCCGACGTCAGCCAGCGCATGCCCAAGCTGTCGCCCAAAAACGGAAAACGCATTGCCTGCATAGGCGCCGGCCCGGCTTCGCTGACGGTGGCGCGCGATTTGGCGCCGCTGGGCTACGAAGTGACGGTGTTTGATGGCGAAGCCAAGGCCGGTGGTTTTATCCGCACCCAGATCCCGCGCTTTCGCCTGCCGGAGTCTGTCATTGACGAAGAGACGGGTTACATCCTGGACCTGGGTGTGCAGTTCAACAGCGGGCAGCGTATCGAATCCATGAAGGGGCTGCTTGCCGACAAAAAGGACGGCGGTTATGACGCGGTGTTTGTCGGCTGCGGCGCACCACGCGGGCGCGACCTGGACCTGCCGGGCCGCAGCGAGATCACAGACAACATCCATATCGGCATTGACTGGCTGGCCTCTGTGTCTTTTGGCCACGTCACGACCATCGGCAAACGCGTCATCGTGCTGGGGGGCGGCAACACCGCCATGGATTGCTGCCGTTCCGCGCGGCGCCTGGGCGGCACGGATGTGAAAGTGATTGTGCGCAGCGGGTTTGATGAGATGAAAGCCTCGCCCTGGGAAAAGGAAGACGCGCAGCACGAGGGCATTCCCATCATCAATTTTCACGTGCCCAAATCCTTCGAACACAAGGACGGCAAGCTGACCGGCATGAGCTTTGAGGTGGTCGAAGCGGTGTATGACGCCAAAGGCAAACGCAAACTGGTGCCTACCGGCCAGCCCGACGTGCTGGTCGAATGTGACGCGGTGCTGATTGCCGTGGGCCAGGAAAACGCCTTCCCCTGGATAGAGCGCGACAGCGGCATCCAGTTTGACGAGTGGGGCCTGCCGGTGCTGGACAAGGTGAGCTTTCAGTCGACCGTGCCCCGCGTGTTTTTTGGCGGTGACTCGGCCTTTGGCCCGAAGAACATCATCACGGCGGTGGCGCATGGCCACGAGGCTGCGGTGTCCATAGACCGCTTCCTCAACGGCGAAGACGTGGCCCAGCGCCCCGACCCCATGACCAACCTGATGTCCACCAAAATGGGCATTCATGAGTGGAGCTATGACAACGACACCTCGAACGACCCGCGCTTCAAGGTGCCCTGGGCCAAAGCCGAGGTGGCGCTGGCCAATATCCGGGTGGAGGTGGAGCTTGGCTTTGACGCCGCCACCGCCTTCAAGGAGGCGGGACGCTGCCTGAACTGCGATGTGCAGACGGTGTTTGCAGAGACGGCGTGCATTGAATGTGATGCCTGTGTGGATATCTGCCCGATGGACTGCATCAGTTTTACCTCCAACGGGGACGAAGCCGACCTGCGCGCGCGTCTGAAGGCTCCGGCGCTCAACCTGACGCAGGATTTGTATGTGTCGGATGAACTTAAAACCGGGAGGGTGATGGTGAAGGACGAAGACGTGTGCCTGCACTGCGGCCTGTGTGCCGAGCGCTGTCCGACCGGGGCCTGGGACATGCAGAAGTTTTTGCTGAACACCACGCAGGCCGGGCCGTCGTGCCGGGATCTGCCTGCGCCCCGCGCAGCGGGAGTGCCAGCATGAAAAGAATTGAAGCTGTCAACGACTTTGTCATCAAGTTCGCCAATGTGAATGGCTCGGGCTCGGCCTCGGCCAACGAGCTGTTTGCCAAGGCCATATTGCGCATGGGCGTGCCGGTCAGCCCGCGCAATATCTTCCCCAGCAACATTCAGGGCCTGCCCACCTGGTACGAGGCGCGGGTCAGCGGCAAGGGCTACCAGGGCCGGCGCGGCGGCATCGACATGATGGTGGCCATGAACCCGCAAACCTGGGACGCTGACCTGGCGGAGCTGGAGCCCGGCGGCTACCTGTTTTACGACAGCACACGGCCCCTGCCGCCGTCGAAGTTTCGTGAGGACATCCATGTCATCGGCATGCCCCTGACCGAAATCTGCAACGCCGTCTACAGCGATCCGCGCCAGCGCCAGTTGTTCAAGAACATTGTGTACGTGGGCGCGCTGTCGGTGTTGCTGGAGATCGAGCCCGAGGTTCTGGAAAAACTGTTTGGCGAGCAGTACAAGGGCAAGGAAAAGCTGCTGGCCTCCAATGTGCAGGCCCTGCACCTGGGGCGTGACTTTGCCAAAGAGCATTTGCAGGCCCCGCTGGGCATACGCGTCCAGCGCAGCGACCAGGTGGGAGACAGGATTTTTGTCGATGGCAACAGCGCAGCGGCGCTGGGCTGCGTGTATGGCGGCGCGACCGTGGCGGCCTGGTACCCGATCACGCCCTCGTCGTCAGTGGCTGAAGCTTTTCAGTCCTATTGCTCGAAATTCCGCGTTGACCGGGACAGTGGCAAGCACAACTACGCCATCGTGCAGGCCGAAGACGAAATTGCCTCCATCGGCATGGTGGTGGGCGCTGGCTGGAATGGCGCACGCGCCTTCACCGCCACCTCTGGGCCCGGCGTGTCGCTGATGACGGAGTTCATCGGCCTGGCCTACTTTGCCGAGATTCCGGTCACCATCATCAACGTGCAGCGTGGCGGGCCTTCCACGGGCATGCCCACCCGCACCCAGCAGGCCGACCTGATCTCCTGTGCCTACGCTTCTCACGGCGACACCAAACATGTGATGCTGTTCCCGGAAGACCCGCATGAATGTTTTGAACACTGCGCCGCCGCGCTTGACCTGGCAGAGCGACTGCAGACGCCGGTGTTCGTGATGACGGACCTGGACATCGGCATGAACCAGCGGCTGTGCAAGCCCTTTAACTGGGATGACAGCCGCGTCTACGATAGAGGCAAGGTCATGAGCGCCGAAGAGCTGGAGGCCGGCAAGGACTTTGGCCGCTACAAGGATGTCGATGGCGATGGCATTCCCTGGCGTACCTTGCCTGGCACGCATCCGACCAAGGGCAGTTATTTCACCCGCGGCACGACACGCAATGCCTATGCGCAGTATTCGGAACGCGGGCCGGACTACATCTACAACGTCGAGCGCCTGCTCAAAAAGTTTGCAACCGCTGCCACGCTGGTGCCGCAACCGGTGCTGCGTGCGGCTGCAAAAAAGACACCGCTTGGCGTCATCTACTTCGGCTCCACCAGCCCGGCCATGAACGAGGCGCTGGATGTGCTGGGTGGGTCCGGTATTCACCTCGACGCCCTGCGGCTGCGCGCGTTTCCGTTTCCAGCCAGCGTGGCGGAGTTCATCGCGGCGCATGAGAGGGTGTTTGTCGTCGAGCAAAACCGCGATGCGCAAATGCACAACCTGCTGGTCAACGAGCTGGATGTAAACCCGGCGCAACTGGTGCGGGTCTTGCACTTCGACGGCACGCCCATCACGGCGCGTTTCATCACCGCGGCCATCACCGCGCAGGTGGAGGCTGGCAGCGCGCCCCCCAAACGCACGGCCAAGCGCAAGGAGCAGACGGTATGACCTACCTCGCCAAACCCAGGCTGCATCACCCCTCGCTGACCGTCAACAAGGTTGGCTACACCCGGCGTGATTACGAGGGAAAAATCTCCACCCTGTGCGCGGGCTGCGGGCATGACTCGATCTCTGCCGCCATCATCCAGGCCTGCTGGGAGCTGGACATTGCGCCGCACCGCGTGGCCAAGCTCTCGGGCATAGGCTGCAGCTCCAAGACGCCGGATTACTTTCTGGGCGCCTCGCACGGCTTCAACACGGTGCACGGCCGCATGCCCTCGGTGCTGACCGGTGCCAATCTGGCCAACCGCGACCTGCTCTACCTGGGTGTGTCGGGCGACGGCGACTCGGCCTCGATAGGCCTGGGCCAGTTCGCCCACGCCATGCGGCGCGGCGTCAACATGGTCTACATCGTCGAGAACAACGGCGTTTATGGCCTGACCAAGGGGCAGTTTTCGGCCACCGCCGATCAGGGTTCCAAAAGCAAAAAAGGCGTGGTCAACAGCGACAGTTCGCTGGACCTGGTGGCCATGGCGCTGCAATTGGGCGCAACCTATGTGGCGCGCAGCTTTTCGGGCGACAAGGCCCAGCTGGTGCCGCTGATCAAGGGCGCCATCGGGCACGGCGGCGCAGCCTTCATAGATGTCATCAGCCCGTGTGTGGCCTTCAACAACCATGCGGGAAGCACCAAAAGTTATGACTATGTGCGTGAGCACAACGAGGCGGTCAGCCGCATCGATTTCATCACTTCGCGCGATGAAATCACCGCGGTGTATGCCCCCGGAGAAGTCATTGATGTGCAGCAACACGACGGCGTGAGTTTGCGGCTTCGCAAGCTGCACACCGACTACGACCCCACCAACCGCTATACCGCCCTGAACTACATGAACACCCACCAGGCCAGGGGCGAGGTGGTCACCGGCCTGCTGTACCTGGACCCGCTGGTGACGGACATGCATGTGGCGCTCAATACCAGCGAAACGCCACTCAACAGGATGGACGCCAGCCGCCTGTGCCCGGGGTCCCAGGTGCTGGACAAGCTCAACGCATCCCTGCGTTGATTTTCAGCGAGACAACAGGAGGCCGCCATGCCCGAACGTACCGTCTTTCAGTCGACCCCGCGCCGGCACCTGGTGAGCCTGCCCCCGCAGGCCAGCGTCTGGGAGGCCGCCTGTGTGATGACCAAGGCCAGTTGCGGCAGCGTCCTCATCATTGACAGTGGCGGCGCCATGCTGGGGATACTGACCGAGCGCGACCTGATGACCCGGGTGCTGGCCCGAGCACTGAACGCCGAAAAAACGCCGGTGTCCGAGGTCATGACACACCATCCGCATTGCGTCCCGCCCGAGATGACGGTGTCGGACGCGGTGGTCATCATGCTCGAGCGGGGTTTCCGGCATTTGCCGGTTGTCGCATCTGACGGAAAAATCCTGGGTGTGTTTTCGGCGCGCGACGCCTTGCCGCGCGAGATCGACAACGCCTTCAGTCTGGCCGAATTCCGGGACTCGGTGAACGACGCGCTTGGCTAGAACGCCAGGGCTCAGCCGCGCTTGGTACGGGCGCGGGCCAACGCTGCTTCAATCACGCTGCGCTTTTTGTCTTCAAGGTCGGCGGGTGCTGGCACCGGTCCCGTTTCTTCAAGGGTTTCAGGGCCTCTGCTCCCGGGGCTGTTCCTTCTTTTGCTATGAAACTCATAGCGAATCCGGGCTTCTTCTGCCTGGGCCGATGACCAGGCGTCCCAGCCGGTGTGGTTGCCGGTGACGTTTTCCAGGCTGATGCAATCGACCGGACACACCGGGATGCAGAGTTCGCAGCCGGTGCAATAAGGCTCGATCACGGTGTGCATGAGCTTGTTGCTGCCCATGATGGCGTCGGTCGGGCAGGCGTCCAGGCACAGGGTGCAGCCTATGCACCAGGCCTCGTCAATGATGGCGACCGAACGCGGCGTTTCAAGCCCGTTGGAGGGGGCCAGGGGCAGGACGGGCTGGCCGGTGATGGCAGCCAGGCGTGTGATGCCTTCTGCGCCGCCCGGTGGGCACTGGTTGATGCCCGCTTGCTTGCTCGCAATGGCCTGGGCATAGGCCGAGCAATCGGGATAGCCGCAGCGGGTGCACTGGGTCTGGGGCAGGGCCGCATGGATGCGGCCCGCCAGGAGCAGCTCCGACGGACTCCCGCCGTTCACTTGCGCCTTGTCGTCTTCTTGGGCGTCAGCCGTGAGTTGCTCGCGGCGACGGCGGCTTGCAGGGAGTCGGGGTGATGCTGGGCAATAAATGCCTTGACCTGGGGATAGACGATGTCGCGCCAGCGGCGGCCGCTGAATATGCCGTAGTGGCCAGCGCCCTTGACTTCCAGGTGCTTCTGGCGCGCCTTGGGCACGTTGTAGCAAAGCTTGTGGGCGGCTTCGGTCTGGCCGGAGCCTGAAATGTCATCCAGCTCGCCCTCGATCGTGAAGTGCGCCGTGGTCTTGATGTCCTCCGGCCGGACCCGCTCAAGCTTGCCGCTTGTGGAACGTACGTCCCAGGTGCCGTTGACGAGCTTGAACTCCTGGAAAACGGTCTTGATGGTGTCGAGGTAGTAGTCGGCGTCCATGTCCAGCACCGCGTTGTACTCGTCGTAGAACTTGCGGTGGGCTTCGGTGCTGACGTCATCGCCCTTGATCAGGTCCTTGAAGAAATCGTAGTGGCTGCTGGCATGGCGGTCGGGATTCATCGCCACAAAGCCGGTGTGCTGCAAAAAGCCGGGGTAGACGCGGCGTCCGGCGCCCGGGAAGTTGCTCGGAACGCGGTAGATGACGTTGTTCTCAAACCATTCAAAGCTCTTGTTCATTGCCAGGTTGTTGACCGAGGTGGGCGACTTGCGTGCGTCGATGGGGCCGCCCATCATGGTCATGCTCAGCGGGGTCAGTTCGCCGCGGCTGGCCATCAGCGACACCGCTGCCAGCACCGGTACCGTGGGCTGGCACACGCTGATGACGTGGCAATTGCCGTAAATGCCCTGCAAGTGGCCAATGAACTCCTGAACATAGTTGACGTAATCGTCCAGATTGAAGGAGCCGTCGGACAGGGGCACAGTCCGCGCGTTTTTCCAGTCGGTGATGTAGACCTTGTGGTCCTTGAGCATGGTCTTGACCGTGTCACGCAGCAAGGTGGCGTAGTGGCCGGACAGCGGCGCGACGATCAGCACCGCGGGCTCGCCCTTGAGCTTGGTCAGGGTGGCCGGGTCATCGGTGAAGCGCTTGAAACGGCGCAGCTCGCAGAATGGCTTGTCCAGTTCCACGCGCTCATGCACAGCCACGGCAATGCCATCAACATCAACACTGGTGATGCCAAAAGCCGGTTTTTCGTAGTCCTTGCCGAGGCGGTAAATCAGGCTGTAACCGGCGGCCACGCGCTGGGCAAACGGGTTCTGGCTGAAAGGGGACTGGGGGTTGTTGTAAAGCTTGGCGGCCGCTTGTGCAAAATCGACAAACGGCTCCATCAGGGAGCGTTGGGCTTCGTAAACTTGATAAAGCATGGCAAAACCTTTGGACAGCTCAATATGCTGCAGTGCAACAAATATAACAGGTGTGCTTATCGATTTCTGGAGGGCAAACACCAATACCGGCGGTTTCCGGCCCTATTCGCCGGATTGACCATTTTTAACCTTTTGGCGGACAGCCGATCCAGGCTGGCTTGTAATACGGGGAGCAACACAGGACTTTTATGAACGGAATCAACGACACGGGGGCACAAGACCTCCTCCATTCGCTGGGCAAAACCGACAGGATGCCGGTGATGTTCCTGGGCCATGGCAGCCCCATGAACGCCATCGGCGACAACGAATACCGCCGCAGCTGGCAAGCGCTGGGCAGGCAATTTGGAGACAAATACCCGCCGCCCCAGCTCATCCTGTGCATTTCAGCCCACTGGCTGACCGAGGGCTGGTGGCTCACCGGGATGGACAAGCCCAAGACGATCCACGACTTTGGTGGTTTCCCGCAGGAGCTGTTTGACCAGCAATACCCGGCGCCTGGCGCTCCCGAGGCAGCACGCGGCATCAGCCAGCTCGTCAGGCAACGGGGCTCTGCTCCATTGGGGCTGGATATGGAGGAATGGGGGCTGGACCACGGCAGCTGGTCTGTGCTCAAGCCCATGTTTCCAGAGGCCGACATTCCGGTGGTGCAGCTCAGCATGGACTACAGCCGGCCGCCATCTGACCACTACGCGCTGGCGCAACAGCTCAAGGGCTTGCGCGAGCGTGGCGTTCTGATTGTCGGCAGCGGCAACATCGTGCACAACCTGCGGCAGATGCAGCGCGGCGCCGCCGGCAACCAGGCCTTTGACTGGGCGCTGGAGTTTGACCAGACGATTGGCGGCTACCTGCAGCAGGGCAATCTGGATGCCCTGCAGAACTTCCAGAAGCTGGGCCAACTGGCGCAAATGGCGCACCCGACGTATGAGCATTACCTGCCCCTGTTGTATGTGGCCGGCGCGGTGGATGCGGGCGAGCAGCCGCATTTTTTCAACACCAGTTTCCAGATGGGCGCCATCTCCATGCGCTCTGTGGTTTGGGGTTAAGCTGGACCCAATTGAAGGAAAGTTCATGCCCAGCCGCCAGACCGTTCAGGAATTCATCACGCTTGTTGAGCAGGCGAAATACGTGGAAGCCATCGAGCAGTTTTACGCGCCCCACGCCAGCATGCAGGAAAACAGTGAACCGCCGCGGAAAGGGCGCGACCGGCTGGTGGCGTATGAGCGTGCGGTGATCGCCGCATGCAGCGCCATGCGCACCCTGCCGGTCGAGTCGTGGCTGGTGGATGGCGATTACGTCGTGATCCACTGGGTGTTTGAGTTCACCCGCCTGTCGGGAAAAATGATGCGCATTGACGAGCTGGCGCACCAGCGCTGGGAGGGCGACAAAATCGTCGAAGAGCGCTTCTTCTACGATCCCGTCGCCGCCGTGGCCGAGCAGGGCTCAGACCTGCCGCTATAAAGTTAGTAGCAAACTATCCTTGTCATGTAAGGGCAAAGTGCCGATTTGACTATCAAGAGTCCGGCGCAGGGGTCGGCTGGGCCTGTTACATCACCTTGGCAATGGACGCGCACACGTGGTCTATGTTTTTGGTGTTCAGCGCAGCCACACACATGCGGCCCGTATCGGTGCCATAAACGCCGAATTCATTGCGCAGGCGCACCATCTGGTCTTTGGACAGACCGGAATAGCTGAACATGCCGATTTGCGTGGTGATGAAGCTCATGTCCTGGGTGACGCCGGCGGCCTTGAGTTTTTCCACCAGCAAGGCGCGCATCTGCTTGATGCGCACCCGCATCTCGCCCAGCTCTTTTTCCCACAGCGCCCGCAACTCGGGGTTGTTGAGCACGGTCGCCACCACCATGCCGCCATGAATCTGCGGGTTGCTGTAATTGGTGCGAATCACCACCTTGAGCTGGGACAGCACCCGGTCGGCCTCGGCCTTGTCCTGGCACAGCACCGACAGCGCGCCAACGCGCTCGCCATAGAGGCTGAAGCTTTTGGAAAACGAGGTAGAGACCAGAAAACTCAGACCCGCGGCCACAAACTTGGCCACCACGGCGCCGTCTTCGGCGATGCCGTGGCCAAAGCCCTGGTAGGCCATGTCCAGGAAAGGGGTGAGCTGGCGTGCCTTGACGGCGGCAATGACCTGGTCCCACTGCGCGGGGGTGATGTCATAGCCGGTGGGGTTGTGACAGCAGGCGTGCAGCACGACGATGGTGCCAGGCGCAGCCGAATTCAGCGCGGCGAGCATGCCCTCGAAGTTGACGCCGCGTTTGGCTGCGTCGTAATAAGGATGGCTTTCGACGGTGAAGCCGGCCTGGGTGAACAGGGCGCGGTGGTTTTCCCAGCTCGGGTCTGAAATCAGCACGGTGGCATTCGGGCTGAGCTTTTTCAGGAAGTCAGCGCCAATCTTGAGACCGCCGGTACCGCCAATGCCCTGCGCTGTGGCCACGCGGCCGCTTTTCACCGGTTCGCTATCGGCGCCAAATACCAGGGACTTGACGGCAGCATCGTAGGCTGCAATGCCGTCAATCGGCAGGTAGCCGCGCGCCTTGGGCGACTCCATCATCTGTTTTTCAGCAATCTGCACGCACTCAAGCAGGGGCAACTTGCCGTTGTCGTCGTAGTAAACACCGACGCCGAGGTTGACTTTGGCCGGGTTGGTATCGGCATTGAATTGCTCGTTCAGGCCCAATATGGGATCACGGGGGGCCATCTCAACGGCGGTGAAAAGCGACATGAACTTCCTTAGGACAGGTTGGTATTTTTTACCCCGGCACTTACCGGGTGTTACGCAGAGGGGCAGGGCGATCAGGCGGGTGGGGCACCGGCCATGGCGCAAATGTCGTATTCTGCTTGGTTGCCCTCATTTTAACGGGCTCAAATTGAGTTTTTCATGCCAGAACTGATTGAAGTCATACCTGAAGTGGCCGAGGCGTCCCGCCCCGGTGAGTTCGTGAGTTTTCCGGATTCACCTTTCGAGCTTTTCATGCCCTACCCGCCGGCGGGCGATCAGCCGGTGGCGATCAGCCAGCTGGTCGAGGGCCTCAACGACGGCGAAGTCTTTCAGACCCTGCTGGGCGTGACCGGTTCGGGCAAAACCTTCACCATGGCCAATGTGATCGCCCGCATGGGCCGGCCGGCGATTGTGTTTGCGCCCAACAAGACGCTGGCCGCGCAGCTGTACAGCGAGTTCCGCGAGTTTTTCCCGAAAAATGCGGTCGAGTACTTCGTGAGTTATTACGACTACTACCAGCCCGAGGCTTATGTGCCGCAGCGCGACCTGTTCATTGAAAAAGACTCGGCCATCAACGAGCACATCGAGCAGATGCGCCTGTCGGCCACCAAAAGCGTGCTGGAGCGGCGCGACACCGTCATCGTTGCCACCGTCAGCGCGATTTACGGCATTGGCGCGCCGGAGGACTACACGCAGATGCGTTTTATCGCGCGCAGCGGCGACAAGATGAACCAGCGCGACGTGATCTCGCGCCTGATCCGCATGCAGTACGCGCGAAACGACCAGGACTTTGCGCGCGGCACCTTCCGCGTGCGCGGCGACGTCATCGATGTGTTTCCCGCCGAGCATTCAGAGCTGGCCATCCGCATCGAGCTGTTTGACGACGAGATCGAGTCGCTGCAGCTGTTTGACCCCCTGACGGGTCGCATTCGCCAGAAAGTCCCGCGGTTTGTGGTCTACCCCAAGAGCCACTACGTGACGCCGCGCGACAAGGTCATGGCGGCGGTGGAGACCATCAAGCTGGAGCTGTCGGAGCGCGTCGGGCAGTTTGTGGCTGACGGCAAGCTGGTGGAAGCCCAGCGCATTGAGCAGCGCACCCGGTTCGATCTGGAAATGCTCACTGAAATCGGCCACTGCAAGGGCATTGAAAACTACACCCGCCACCTGAGCGGCGCGCCTCCCGGTTCGCCACCCTCGACCTTGTGCGACTACCTGCCCAAAGACGCGCTGATGTTTCTGGACGAAAGCCACGTCATGATCGGCCAGCTCAGCGCCATGTACAACGGCGACCGCTCGCGCAAGACCACGCTGGTCGAGTACGGTTTTCGCCTGCCCAGCGCGCTGGACAACCGGCCACTCAAGTTTGAAGAGTTCGAGGCCAAGATGCGGCAGGCCGTGTTTGTGTCGGCCACGCCCGCAGCCTACGAGCAGCAGCATGCGGGGCAGGTGGTCGAACAACTGGTGCGGCCCACGGGTCTGGTCGATCCGGAAGTCGAAGTGCGTCCTGCCACGCATCAGGTTGACGACGTGCTGCAGGAAATCCGCATCCGCGTGGACAAAAACGAGCGGGTGCTGATCACCACACTGACCAAGCGCATGGCCGAGCAACTGACTGACTACCTTGGTGACAACGGGGTCAAGGTGCGCTACCTGCACAGCGACGTGGACACTGTTGAGCGTGTGGAGATCCTGCGCGATTTGCGGCTGGGGACCTTTGACGTGCTGGTCGGTATCAATCTGCTGCGTGAGGGTCTGGACATTCCGGAGGTCAGCCTGGTGGCCATTCTCGACGCGGACAAGGAAGGCTTTCTGCGCTCCGAGCGCAGCCTGATCCAGACCATAGGCCGGTCGGCGCGCAATCTCAATGGCCGGGCGATCCTGTATGCCGACCGCATCACCGACTCGATGAAGAAGGCGATGGACGAGACCGAACGCCGTCGCAACAAGCAGATCGCCTTCAATCTTGAGCACGGCATCACGCCGCGCAGCATTGTCAAACGCATCAAGGACCTGATTGACGGGGTTTACAGCGAAAAATCGGGCAAAGAGGCTGAAAAACTCGAAATCCAGAAGGCGCTGGTCGAGGACATGAGTGAAAAGGACATCGCCCGCGAAATCAAGCGCCTTGAAAAACAGATGATCGAGCACGCCAAAAACCTGGAATTCGAGAAAGCCGCCCGGGTGCGCGACCAGTTGCACCAGCTCAAGGCCCAGGCCTTCGGCGCACCCGGCGTCGACAACATCCCGCCGCCGACCTAGGGCCCTGCCGAGGGCCTGAAACCGGGTGCCCCGCACCCGGCGGGCGCCTGCGTGGCGAGGCGTTTTCGGTTATACTTGATCAAAACAGTCAACAACAAACAAAAATAGCAAAGACTGGATAGCCAAAGAGGCCGACAGGCCGGGGCGGGTGGAGAAGAGTTCCCTGTAAGTCACAAGCTTTACAGGGTGAGCCAAACGACAGTCAAGCCAACTTTTAAGGAGCTTGAAAATGCGCCTCACGACCAAAGGCCGCTTTGCGGTCACTGCAATGATTGACCTGGCCCTGCGCCAGAACAACGGTCCCGTCACGCTGGCCGCCATCAGCCAGCGCCAGCAGATTTCGCTGTCTTACCTTGAGCAATTGTTCGGCAAGCTGCGCCGGCACGAACTGGTGGAGTCCACCCGCGGCCCCGGCGGCGGTTATACGCTGGGCCGCAAGGCCGCCGAAATCACCGTTGCCGACATCATCGTCTCTGTGGACGAACCGATCGACTCTACCCAGTGCGGCGGCAAGGAAAACTGCCTGGGCGAGGCTGGCCGCTGCATGACGCACGAGCTGTGGGCTTCGCTGAACAGCCGCATGGTGGAGTTTCTGGACTCGGTGTCGCTGCAAAAACTGGTGGACGATCAACTGGCCAAAGGCGTTGTGGTGGAGAACACCCCGACGGTTAAAAAGGCCATTTTCAGCTCGCCTGTAGCCAAGCCTGTGCGTGTGAATGCGCCCAACTCCGTGTTTGCGCTGGGCAACGCGTTCTCGAAATCCTGACGGTCTGAGCGCGGCCTGGCGCCGTGGATGACCGGTCTTTTTAAATGCTGCCAGCCAGCCTGTGAACCTGAAGAGCTAGCCACATGGACACCCCACACTTCCCCATTTATATGGACTACAGCGCCACGAATCCGTGTGACCCACGGGTGGTGGACGCCATGATTCCCTGGTTGCGCGAGCATTTTGGCAACCCCGCATCACGCAGCCATGCCTGGGGCTGGGAAGCCGAAGCCGCAGTGGAAAAAGCCCGCGAGCAGATCGCTGACCTGATTGGCGCGGACCCGCGGGAAATTGTCTGGACCAGCGGCGCGACTGAGTCCAACAACCTGGCGCTCAAGGGCGCGGCGCATTTCTACAAATCCAAAGGCAAACACCTCATCACGGTCAAGACAGAACACAAGGCGGTGCTGGACACTTGCCGCGAGCTGGAGCGCCAGGGTTTTGAGGTGAGCTACCTCGATGTGCAGGCCGACGGCCTGCTGGACCTCGATGTGCTCAAGGCAGCGATCCGCCCCGACACGATTCTTGTGAGCGTGATGTATGTCAACAACGAGATTGGTGTGATTCAGGACATCCCGGCGATTGGCGCGCTGTGCCGCGAGAAAGGCATCATTTTTCATGTGGATGCAGCGCAGGCCACCGGGCGCGTCGATATCGACCTGTCCACTTTGCCCGTGGATCTGATGAGCCTGACTTCGCACAAGACCTACGGCCCCAAAGGCATTGGTGCGCTTTACGTGCGGCGCAAGCCGCGCGTGCGGCTGGAGGCGCAAATGCACGGCGGTGGCCACGAGCGTGGCATGCGTTCGGGCACCCTGCCTACCCATCAGTGTGTGGGCATGGGCGAGGCTTACCGCATTGCCAAGGCTGAAATGCACGAGGAAAACAAACGCATTCGCGCCCTGCACGAGCGCATGCTGGCCGGCCTGAAGGACGTGGAAGAGGTGTTCCTCAACGGCCACGCCGAAAAACGCGTGCCGCACAACCTCAACATGAGTTTCAATTTTGTCGAGGGCGAGTCGCTGATCATGGGCATCAAGGGCCTGGCGGTGTCCAGCGGGTCGGCCTGTACCTCCGCCAGCCTGGAACCCAGCTATGTGCTGCGCGCCCTGGGCCGCAGCGATGAACTGGCGCACAGCAGCCTGCGCATGACGATTGGCCGCTGGAGCACCGAGGAAGAAATCGATTACGCCGTGGCGACGATCAAGGAAAACGTGGCCAAGCTGCGGGACCTGTCGCCGCTCTGGGAAATGTTCAAGGATGGCGTCGATTTGTCCACCATCCAGTGGGCCGCTCACTAACCGCGTCGCCAAAATGAGCCATACCTTTGTCGCTCCCCTTGCCGTGCTGAAGCACTGTCTGCGGGTTCGCTTCGCGGTCTGTCTCATTGTGGCTTAGCGGTTCATATTTTTAGAGGTAAACAAAATGGCATACAGCGAAAAAGTGGTAGACCACTATGAAAATCCCCGCAACGTCGGATCCTTTGAAAAGGGCGACGACACGGTGGGCACCGGCATGGTCGGCGCGCCGGCCTGCGGCGACGTGATGAAGCTGCAGATCAAGGTCAACCCGGTCACCGGCGTGATCGAAGATGCACGTTTCAAGACCTACGGCTGCGGTTCGGCCATCGCGTCCAGCTCGCTCGTGACCGAGTGGGTCAAGGGCAAGACCCTGGACGAAGCGGCAAGCATCAAGAACAGCGCGATTGCCGAAGAGCTGGCTCTGCCGCCGGTCAAAATTCACTGCTCCATCCTGGCTGAAGACGCCATCAAGGCAGCTGTGAGTGACTACAAGCAAAAGCACGCCCAATAACTCCTGATTCACAGAGCTACCCGATGTCCGTCACCCTCACCGACGCCGCAGCCCGGCACGTCACCCGCTACATGGCCAAACGTGGCAAAGGCGTGGGTGTGCGTCTGGGCGTCAAGACCACCGGCTGCTCCGGTCTGGCCTACAAGCTGGAGTACGCCGACGAGATTGCGCCTGAAGATGTGGTTTTTGAAGACAACGGCGTCAAGGTGCTGGTGGATCCGAAAAGCATGGCTTACATCGACGGGACGCAGCTTGACTTTGTGCGCGAAGGGCTCAATGAGGGCTTCAAGTTTCTCAATCCCAACGAACGTGACCGCTGTGGTTGCGGTGAGTCTTTTCGGGTGTGAAGCTACTGCGCGGGCGTGATCGAGGCGCGGGCAGTGCTCGCAATCCTCACGTACCTCACGTACCTCAAGTACGCTCCGGTTGCTCCGCGCTGGCCGCACCTCGCTGAAGCCCGCTCGCTACGCTTCCCATTCCGAAACGGGTTCTCCGTGACAAATCTCCAATCCAACGACTTCGAACTGTTTGATGTGCCTGTGCGCTTCGCGCAGGACAGCGCCGTGCTCGATGCGCGCTGGAAAGAGTTGCAGCGCGAGGCCCATCCTGACAAATTTGCTGCCCAGGGTGCGGCTGCCCAGCGGGTAGCGATGCAGTGGTCGGTGCGCATCAACGAGGCTTATCAGCGGCTCAAAGACCCCTTGAAGCGCGCGATGTATCTGTGTGAGTTGCATGGCGCGCCCATCCAGGCCGAGAGCAACACCGCCATGCCGCCCGACTTTCTGGTTCAGCAAATGCAGTGGCGGGAGTCGCTGGAAGATGCGCAGGGCATCGAAAATCTGGAAGAAATTGCCTCCCAGGCCTTGCGCAGCAAGCGTGAACAGCTATCAAAAATAGAGCAAACTCTCGACCAGCAGAAGGATTTTCAGGCCGCGGCCCGGCAGGTCAGAAGCCTTATGTTTATTGAGCGCTTTGGCAGCGAGGTCGATGCGCGTATCGACTCGCTGGGACAATAGCCCCGGCTGACAAGCCTCTCCCTTTCTTTGGCCCCAAAACATTCATGGCTTTATTGCAAATATCCGAACCCGGCCAGGCGCCTGACCCGCACCAGCGGCGCACCGCTGTGGGCATTGACCTGGGAACCACCCATTCGCTGGTGGCCAGCGTCCGCAACGGCGTGGCCGAATGCCTGCCCGATGCGCAGGGCCGCGTGCTTCTGCCGAGCGTTGTGCGTTATCTGACAGATGCGGCAGGTGCTACCAGCCGGCAGATCGGCTTCGAGGCGCTGGAAGCGCAACTGCAGGACCCGCAAAACACGATTGCGTCCGTCAAGCGGCTGATGGGACGGGGCCTGAGGGACATCGCCAGCCGGGCGCAACTGCCTTATGAGCTGATCGACAAGCCAGGCATGGTCGCCGTGAAGACGGTGGCCGGCGAAAAAAGTCCGGTTGAAATCAGCGCAGAAATCCTCGCCACCTTGCGCTACCGCGCGGAAGACACGTTTGACGACGATGTGTTCGGGGCGGTGATCACGGTGCCGGCGTACTTTGATGACGCGCAGCGCCAGGCCACCAAGGATGCCGCGCAACTGGCTGGTATCAACGTCCTGCGTCTGATCAACGAACCGACCGCCGCGGCCATCGCCTACGGTCTGGACAACGCCAGCGAAGGCGTTTATGCCATTTATGACCTGGGCGGCGGCACCTTTGACATTTCCATCCTGCGCCTGAGCCAGGGTGTGTTTGAAGTCGTGGCCACGGGCGGCGACTCAGCCCTGGGCGGTGATGACTACGACCGCGCACTGGTCGACTGGGTACTGGTCAAGGCGGGCCTGGCGGCGGACACCCTCACTGCCGGTGACAAGGCCGCGCTGCTGCAGGCGGCCCGGGGTTGCAAGGAGTCGTTGTCTGCTACAGATTCAGTAGCATTCTCGGCCCGCCTGTCAAGGGCAACCGTTCAATTTGACATGAAGGCTGCGGACTTCGAAGCAGTTACCGCAGGCCTGACGCAGCGCACGCTGGCAGCCGTGCGCAAATGCCTGCGCGATGCGCATCTGGGCAAGGATGAGGTGCAGGGCGTGGTGCTGGTGGGCGGCTCCACCCGCATGCCGCAAGTGCGGCGCGCAGTGGCCAGCTTCTTTGGCCGCGAAGCCCTGACCAACCTCAATCCCGACGAAGTCGTGGCCCTGGGTGCGGCCATTTCCGCCAACCAACTGGCCGGCAACAGCAGCGGCGCAGATCTCTTGTTGCTGGATGTCATTCCCCTGTCGCTGGGCATTGAAACCATGGGCGGCCTGGTAGAGCGCATCGTGCCCCGCAACCAGACCATTCCGACCGCCATGGCGCAGGATTTCACGACTTACCAGGACGGGCAGACTGCGCTGGCGCTGCACGTGGTGCAGGGCGAGCGCGATCTGGTGGCTGACTGCCGCAGCCTGGCGCGTTTTGAGTTGCGCGGCATTCCGCCCATGGTGGCAGGAGCGGCGCGCATCCGGGTGACCTTCACCGTGGACGCCGATGGCCTGCTCAATGTCAGTGCCAAAGAGCAGGGCAGCGGCGTGGAGGCGCGCATTGATGTGAAGCCGTCTTACGGCCTGTCTGACGAAGAAATTGCACGCATGCTGCAGGACAGCTTTTCGACGGCGCAGCAGGACATGCAGGCGCGCGCCCTCGCAGAGGCCCGGGTCGATGCAGACCGCATGCTTCTGGCCACCCGGAGCGCGCTGGCTGCGGATGCCGACTTGCTCACCACGGAGGAAGCCACGGACATTGACCGTTTGATGGCCGCACTGGCTGCGGTACGGGAGGGCGGTGATGCCGCGCTGATTGAAGCCGCAGTCAAGGCCCTGGCCCATGGCACCGAGAACTTTGCGGCCGGGCGCATGAACCGCGGAATTCGCCTGGCGCTGGCCGGTAAAAACATAGCAACGGTCTGACCGACCGCAACAACATGCCCATCATCAAAATACTGCCGCATCCCGAGTACTGCCCCCAGGGCGCCGAGGTCTCCGCACCCGCGGGTACATCGATCTGCGAAGCGCTGCTGGACAACAACATCAACATCGAGCATGCGTGTGACATGAGTTGCGCCTGCACGACGTGCCACGTCATCGTGCGCGAGGGCATCAAGTCCCTCAACGAGCTTGATGAAAACGAGGAAGACCTGCTGGACCGCGCCTGGGGCCTGGAGCCCAACTCGCGCCTGAGTTGCCAGGCCTTCCTGGCGCAAACCGATGTCACTGTCGAGATACCCAAGTACTCGATCAACCACGCAAAGGAAAATCACTGATTTTTCGCTTGTGAGTGGTGCCTCCTCGATTACCATTGAACGATGCGTCAAATCGTTCTGGACACTGAAACCACCGGCCTGTCTGCCGAAAACGGCGACCGCATCATCGAGATCGGTTGCGTCGAGTTGCTGGGTCGCAAACTGACCGGCAACAACCGTCACTTCTACCTCAATCCCGAGCGCGACAGCCACGAAGATGCCCTGAAAGTCCACGGCATCAGCAATGAATTCCTGCAGGACAAACCCAAATTCCCGGCGATAGCCGAAGAGTTGCTGGCCTACCTGCAGGGCGCAGAGGTCATCATCCACAACGCGCCGTTTGACGTCAGCTTCCTGAACAAGGAGCTTGAGCTTGCCGGCTTGCCGCCCATCAGGCATTGTGTGGCCAAGGTGACGGACAGCCTGATGATGGCCAAGGAGCTGTTTCCCGGCAAACGCAACTCGCTCGACGCCCTGTGCGACCGGCTGGAAGTGGACAATTCGGGCCGTACCCTGCACGGTGCCTTGCTGGACGCCGAGTTGCTGGCCGATGTGTATATCAATCTCACCCGCGGTCAGAACACGCTGGTGATGGACGTTGGCGGCACGGCGCCGGATGGCGCCGCCTTGCCAGTGATCGATTTGAGTGGTTTTGATTTGCCGCTGCTGATCGCCAATGACCAGGAACTGGCGGCCCACGACCAGCTGCTTGCCGACATCGACAAGGCCAGCAAGGGCCGGACAGTCTGGCGTGCAGCCACCGGTGCGTAAACTGGTGTCGAATCAGCTTATAATCAGAGGCTCCCTTCAGGGGCAGACAGGGCGGTTAGCTCAGGGGTAGAGCACTGCATTCACACTGCAGGGGTCCCAGGTTCGAAGCCTGGACCGCCCACCAGATTCAACCCCCAGGCCTTAGGGC
>JAKFXR010000150.1 GCA_021731285.1 Polaromonas sp.
GGCCATCCTGCCCTGGCTGGTGCCGCTGCTCGGATCGCTGCGATCCGAGCAGCGGCACCAGCCAGGGCAGGATGGCCATGGTGGTGCGCTCCACCGACAGCTTGGCCACCCGCGCCAGCACAAACAGCACCATGCCCATGGGCGGATGCAGCAGGCCAATCATCAGGTTGAGCACCATCACCAGGCCGAAATGCACGAGGTCAATGCCCAGCTGCTGGCAGATAGGCACCAGGATGGGCACGAGGATGGTGATGGCGGCCGTGGGCTCGAGGAAGCAGCCGACAAACAGCATCAGCAGGTTGGCCAGCAGCAGGAACACCCAGGGCTCCTTGGTGAAGCCCAGCACCCACTCGGAAATCGCCGCCGTCACGCCGGTGGCGGTCAGCATCCAGCCGAAGATGCTGGCGGCCGCGACGATGAACAGCACCGTCGCCGTGGTTTCCACCGTGTCCAGCGAAACCTTGACGAACATCTTCCAGTTCAGCGTGCGGTACCAGGCAAAACCGAGGATCATGGCCCACAGACAGGCGGCAATCGCGCCTTCGGTGGGCGTGAAGATGCCGGTGGTCATGCCGCCTATCAGCAGCACCGGCGTCATGATGGGCAGCACCGCCTGGAAGTGGAAGAAGCGGTCGGCGGCGAACAGTGCCGCCAGGCAGACCACCACCGTGATCTGCGCCGGCAGCCCGAGCTTGACGATCAGCAGCCAGACCAGCACCGGCCAGCCGATGACCACGGCGGTTTCCGCCAGGGCCTTGATCACGCGCGGCCATTCGAACTGGATGTCGCCGCCCCAGCCGTTTTTGTGGGCGAAATACGCCACCGTCAGCATCATCAGGATCGCCATCAGCACGCCGGGCAGGATGCCGGCCAGGAACAGCGCGCCGACACTGACGTTGGCCATCATGCCGTAGATCACAAACGGCAGGCTGGGCGGAATGATGGGCCCGAGCGTGGCCGACGCCGCTGTCACGCCGACGGCGAATTCCTTGCTGTAGCCGTGATCGGTCATGGCCTTGACCTCGATGGTGCCCAGACCCGCGGCGTCGGCAATCGCCGTGCCGCTCATGCCGGCGAAGACCACCGAGCCCACGATGTTGACGTGGCCCAGCCCGCCCTTGAGCCAGCCGACCAGCGCCAGCGCGTAGTTGTAGATGCGGTTGGTGATGCCGGCGTTGTTCATCAGGTTGCCGGCCAGGATGAAGAAGGGCACGGCCAGCAGCGGGAAGCTGTCGATGCCGCTGACCATGCGGTGGATCACCACAAAGCTCGGCAGGTTGCCGGTCCACCAGATGTAGATCAGCGAGGAGCCGGCCATCGCGATGGCGACCGGAATGCCGCCGCTCATGAGCAGGAGAAAGATGATTTTGAGCATGGGGGTTGTTATTTGTCGTCCATGGAGGACTCGGGCCGTTCCAGCACGCAGTAACCGCGCTTGCGGTGAAACAGCGCGACCTGCACCGAACGGAAAGTCATGGCGGCAAAACCGAGCAGGCAGATGCCGTAGACCCAGTTCATCGGCAAATCAACCATGGTCATGCGCGAGTTGCTGCCGAGCTTGAGCATCATCATCCCGGTCAGGATGGTGGCGGCCGCAAAAAAACCGATGCGCAGCAGGTCGACCACGGTGGCCAGGGTGCGGCCCATGGCCCTGGGCATGAACTTGTAGAAAAAATCGACCTGGATGTGGTTGTTCTTGATCACGCCGATGGTGGCGCCGGTGAAAACCACGGCAATCAGCAGGTAACGCGCGATCTCCTCGGTCCAGGCGGCCGAGTCGTTCATCACATAACGCGTGAAGAACTGGTAGAACACCGTGGCGCCCAGGATCCAGAAGAATCCCAGCGCCACCCAGCCCTCCAGCGTGGTGCCGGAGAGGTCCACCGCCTCGTCCTGCGCGTGGAACTGGCCGTCTTCGCCCATTACGGCGGGCATGTCGTCAATCGATGGGGTCATGGGAACAGTGCCTTGTCTTTTTCGGGGACACCGCGGAACCGGCCATGCCGGGCCGCTGGTGTCGCCCCCTGGGGGATGCGTCTCACGCCAGTGAGCCGCTTCGGGGGGAGGCCTACTTGATCGCGATGATCTTGTCCCAGTCCCTCTTGTCCAGCTTCATGGACTCGAAGGTGATGGCCTTGAGCACGCGCTGCTGGAAGTCGGCGCGGTCCACGGTCACCACGTTGTTGCCCTTTTTCTTGAACTCCTCGACCAGCTCGCCTTCACGCTTGCGGATGTCGTTGGTGGCGTTGACGGCCGCTTCCTGCGTCACCTCGGTCAGGATCTTCTGCTCCGCCGGGGACAACTTGCCCCACAGGCTGGGCGCAATCACCGTCAGCAGCGCGTCGGAGATATGGCCGGTCAGGATGATGTTCTTCTGCACTTCAAAGAACTTCTTGGCTTCGATGGTCGGCAGCGGATTTTCCTGCGCGTCCACGGTGCCGTTCTGCAGCGCCAGGTAAACCTCGGCAAAGGCGATCGGCGTCGGGTTGGCGCCGCAGGCGCGTGGCAGGGCGGTGTAGGCGGGGGAATCCGGCACCCGCATCTTGATGCCCTTCATCTCGTCGCAGTTCTTGAACAGCTTGTTGCTGGTGGCATGGCGCGCGCCGTAGTAGGTCAGGGCGGTCACGGTGTTGCCGGTGGCCTTTTTGTAGCCCTCGGTCAGTTCCTTGAACACCTCGCTCTTGCCGTACTTGACCACATGGTCCGCGTCGCGGAAGGTGAAGGGGTAGTAGCTGACGGCCAGCCGCGGGTAGGAGTTGGAGGCGAAAGAGGCGCCGGTCAGGATCATGTCCACCGTGCCCAGCTGCAGGCCCTGGTTGATGTCGCTTTCCTTGCCAAGGCTGGAAGCCGGGAAGACCTGGATCTCGTACTTGCCGTTGGTGCGTTTCTTGAATTCCTCGCCGGCCCAGACCGACCACTTGTGGTAGGGCTCGGAGGTTTCATACACGTGGGCCCATTTCAGTTTGGTCTGCGCATTGGCCATGCCGAAAGGGGCGATAGCCCCTGCCAGCACTGCGCAGGCAGCTATTGTTTTGAGAGCAAATTGCTTTCTTGTCAGCGCTTTCATGGTGTCTCCTCTTGGGGTGGTTACTGGCTTTCAAAGGGAAACGATGCACATGCCAGCCGTGCACCGCGGTTCAATGCTCAGGTGGTGTTCGCCAGGCTGGCGAAAGGCTCCTTGAGTTCCCGCGCCTGGCGCCAGCTCACGCTGAAGCGGGTGTGCGAGTTGTCCATGTGGGCGTGCATGGCCAGGCGGGCGGCCGCGGCGTCGTGGTCGCGCACCGCCTGCAGGATGGCTTCGTGTTCACTGATGGCGGCAGTCCAGGATTCCAGGTTTTCAAAGTAGCCGCCCAGGCGCTCGAACAGCGGACCGCGCCGCGAGTCCCAGAAACGCTGCACGGTTTCGATCAGCACCACGTTGCCGCAGGACTCGACAATCGCGGTATGGAAGGCGCGGTCGCCTTCGAGCGGCAACACGCCGCGGGCGGCGTCCTTTTTCATGAGATCCAGCGCCTTGGTCATCGCGCTGACGTGTTTGCGTTTGGCCTGCAGCGCCGCGATCGAGGCGATCTCGCCTTCGACCACGCGGCGCGCGCGTATCAGCTCCAGCGGCCCCCATTCGTCGGGGGCGATCTGCGGCCGGCTGGCGGCGGCCGCGGCGGCGTGGCTGCTGCGGTCCAGCACATACACGCCCGAGCCGGTGCGCACCTCGACCCAGCCTTCGACTTCCATCGCGATCAGCGCTTCGCGCACCGAGGGCCGGCTCACGCCGAGTTGCTTGGCGAGGTCGCGTTCGGCCGGCAGCCGGGTGTTGACGGCAAACTCCCCGGCGCTGATCAGTGCGCGCAACTGCCCCGCGATCTGGCGGTACAGGCGTTGGGGTTCGACGGTTTGCAGCGGCACAGGGAAGGGTGAAAAGGGAGGATTAAGGGTTAGCCAGAATTGGACAAGTGGTAAGGCCAATTAATAATCCCATGAATCCCCGGCGGCAACATCCGGCAAAACCCTGTGCAGGGTTTTTGCCGGCGCCGCTTTCGCAACCACAGGACACATCATGAGACTTGAAGGAAAAACCGCGCTGGTCACCGCCGCCGGGCAGGGCATAGGCAAGGCCAGCGCGCTGGCCATGGCCGCAGAAGGCGCGCAGGTCTGGGCCACCGACGTCAACGAAAAACTGCTCGCCGCCTATGAGGGGGTGCCCAACATCCGCGCCCTGGCGCTGAATGTGCTGGACAAGGCGGCGATCGGGAAGGTCATTGCCGACATGCCGGCGATACATGTGCTGTTCAACTGCGCCGGCTTTGTGCATGCCGGCTCCATCCTGCAGGCCACCGACGAGGAGTGGGAGTTCGCCTTCAATCTCAATGTGCGCTCGCAGTACTGGACCATCCAGGCGGCCTTGCCCAAAATGCTGGCCAACAACGGCGGCAAGGGCAGCGGCAGCATCATCAACATGGCCAGCGTGGTCAGCATCAAGGGCCTGCCGAACCGTTTTGTCTACGGCGCGTCCAAGGCGGCGGTGATCGGCCTCACCAAAAGTGTGGCGGCCGACTTCGTGACCCAGGGCATACGCTGCAATTCGATCTGTCCCGGCACGGTGGACACGCCGTCCCTGCAGGACCGCATCAACGTGTTCGAGGACCCGGTCGAGGCGCGCAGGAACTTTGTGGCGCGCCAGCCCATGGGGCGTCTGGCGCAGGCCCACGAGATCGCGCCGCTGGTGACCTTCCTGGCCAGCGATGAGTCCGCGTTTGTGACCGGCCAGTCCTACAGCATCGACGGCGGCATGACCATATGAACCAGCTCGACTTCGGCGGCCGCCACGCGGTGGTCACCGGCGGGGCTACGGGTCTGGGCTTCGCTATTGCCCAGCGTCTCATCGCATCCGGCGGCAGCGTGACCTTGTGGGACCGCGACGAAGCGGCCGCCCGCAAGGCTGCAGCTGCGCTGGGCGCGCGCGCGTCGGCGGTGGCGGTGGATGTGTCGCAGCACGTGTCGGTTTGCGCCGCGGTGCAGGCGACACTTCTACACGCGCCCAGGGTCGATGCGCTGGTCAACAGCGCCGGCGTCACCGGCCCCAACGTCAAGCTCTGGGACTACCCGGTGGACGCATGGGAGCAGGTGATGGCCGTCAATCTCTCGGGCCTTTTCCTGTGTTGCCGCGAATGGACGCCGCACCTGCGCGCCAACAACTATGGCCGCATCGTCAACATCGCCTCGGTCGCCGGCAAGGACGGCAACCCGAACGCCAGCGCCTACAGCGCCAGCAAGGCGGCGGTGATCGCGTTGACCAAGTCGCTGGGCAAGGAGCTCGCCGACACCGGCGTGCGTGTCAATTGCGTGACGCCGGCCGCCGTCAAGACCGCGATCTTCGACCAGATGAGCGCTGAACACATCGCCTTCATGCTGTCGAAAATTCCCATGGGGCGTTTCGGGACGCCGGAAGAAGTGGCCGCCATGGTGGGCTGGCTGTGCACCCAGGAATGTTCGTTCTCCACGGGTGCGGTCTTCGACCTGTCCGGTGGCCGCTCCACTTATTGATTTGTTTTAACCAGAAGGAAAACCATGAAACTCGTTCGTTACGGCAACCCCGGCAAGGAAAAGCCCGGCCTCATCGATGCCGACGGCAAATTGCGCGACCTCAGCGCAGTGGTCAAGGACATCGGCCCCGAGCAGCTCGGTGATGCGGCGCTGGCCAAGTTGCGCAAGCTCAAGACCGCCAACCTTCCGCTGGTGAAAGGTTCGCCGCGCCTGGGCAGCCCGGTCGGCAATGTGGGCAAGTTCATCGCCATCGGCCTGAACTACGCCGACCATGCGGCCGAATCGGGCCTGCCGATTCCGCCCGAACCGGTGGTGTTCATGAAGGCCACCAGCTGCATCCAGGGCCCCAACGACCCGGTCATGTTGCCCAAGGGCTCGGTCAAGACCGACTGGGAGATCGAGCTGGGCGTGGTGATCGGCACACGCGCGCGTTACGTGTCGCAAAAGGACGCGCTGAATTTTGTCGCCGGTTATTGCACCATCAACGATGTCAGCGAACGTGAGTTCCAGATCGAACGCGGCGGCACCTGGGACAAGGGCAAGGGTTGCGACACCTTCGGCCCGCTGGGTCCCTGGCTGGTGACACGCGACGACGTGCCGAACCCGCAAAAACTCGCGATGTGGCTGGACCTCAACGGCAAACGCATGCAGACCGGCAATACCAAAACCATGATTTTCAGCGTGGCCAAAATCGTCAGCTACTGCAGCCAGTTCATGACCCTGCTGCCCGGCGACGTGATCACCACCGGCACGCCGCCCGGCGTGGGCCTCGGCATGAAACCGCCGATGTACCTGAAAAAGGGCGACGTGATGACACTGGGCATCGAAGGCCTGGGCGAGCAGCGCCAGCTGGTGGTTCCGTTCAAGCTTTAGGCAAGCGCTGAACAAGCCCGCTGCGGCGCGCGGTCGGCCAGCAACCCTGCCTGCAGCATGGCAGGTAAACTGCAGCGGATGAGCGCCGCACCCGACCTGCCTTTTCTTTCCGGCGACACATCCACTGCGCGCCTGATGCGCGGCAAGGACTGGTCGGGTCCGGGTTTGGGCCCCCCACAGCAGTGGCCGCAACCGCTGCGCTCGGTGGTCAGCCTGATGCTGGGCTCGGCCTTCCCCATGTTTGTGGCCTGGGGGCCTGCGCTGTACACGCTGTACAACGAGGCCTATGCCGACATCCTCGGTGACAAGCATCCTGCGGCGATGGGTCAGCCGTTTCTCGATATCTGGCAGGAAATCCGTGAGGATCTGGCGCCTCTGGTTGCGCGCGTGGTCCGCGGCGAGGCCTTCTTCATGGAAAACCTGCCGCTGCTCATGCGGCGCCATGGCTATGACGAAGACACCTGGTTCACCTTTTCCTATTCGCCGGTTTGTGACGAGGCCGGTGCCGTCGCGGGGTTTTTCTGCGTCTGCACGGAAACCACAGCCATGGTGCTGGCCGAGCGCCACCAGCGCGCCGAGCAGGAGCGGCTGCAGTCGCTGTTCAGCCAGGCGCCGGGCTTCATCGCGATCATGCGCGGGCCCGAGCATGTGTTTGAGTTTGCCAGCCAGTCCTATGTGCAACTGACGGGTTTCCGCGATGTTGTTGGCAAACCCCTGGCCCTGGCCTTGCCCGAAGTGGTCGAGCAGGGTTTTGTCAAGTTGCTGGACCAGGTGTACAGCAGCGGAGAGCCGTATGTGGGCCGCTCTGTGCGCCTGATGCTCAATCGCGAACGTGATGCGCCGCCCACCGAGGCCTGGCTGGACTTTGTCTACCAGCCGCTGCGGGATGCGGCCGGTGTGATCAACGGCGTGTTTGTGCAGGGCCACGAGGTCACCGAACTGCAGCGCACCCAGCAGGCCCTGCTGGCCTTTTCCAACAGCATTCCCGCCATCGCCTGGGTCGCTGCGGCCGATGGCCCGCTGGAGCGCTTCAACTCCCAGTGGCAGGCCTACACCGGCCAGACCGCGGAAAGTGCGCTCGGCAACGGCTGGATGGCGTCATTGCATCCCGATGACCGCGCCGTGGCCCGGGAGAACTGGGCGCGGGTGCGTGGCGGCAACCAGGAGTGGCAGGTCGATTACCGCCTGCGCGGCGCAGGCGGCGGCTACCGCTGGTTCAAGGCGCGCGCGGTCCCGCAGCTCGATGCCGAGGGCCGCGTGTTGCGCTGGTTCGGCACCACCACCGACATCGAGGAGACACGCGCCGCAGCCCAGGTGCTGCAGGATGCGGACCGGCAAAAAGACGAGTTCCTCGCGACCCTGGCGCATGAGCTGCGCAATCCGCTGGCGCCTATACGCACCGCGGTCCAGTTGCTGGCCTCGCCCGCCGCGAGCGCCCAGGTGCGCGCCCAGGCGACTGCCGTGATCACGCGCCAGGTCGGGCACATGGCGCACCTGCTCGACGACCTGATCGACATTGCGCGCATCACCCGGCGCCGGCTGACCCTGAAGAAAGAGCGCATGTCTGTCGACGAACTGGTGGAAACCGCCCTGGAAACCGCGCGGCCGCTGGCCGAGGCCAGGCGCCAGCTGCTGGAGGCGACGGTGGCCCGGCCGGGACTGCAGTTGCTGGCCGACCCGGTCCGGCTGGCACAAATCCTGTCCAACCTGCTGAACAATGCCACCAAGTACACCGATGCAGGCGGACGCATCGCGCTGGAGGTCACACTGGCGCCCGGCGCCGTGGTCTTCACGGTTACGGACAGCGGTATCGGCATGAGCGAGGCCGCCATCGGCAAGGTTTTCGCCATGTTTGCCCAGGAGCAGTCGGCGCTGGACCGTTCCGAGGGCGGGCTGGGCATAGGACTGGCGCTGGTCAAGGGGCTGGTGGAACTGCATGAAGGCACGGTGACTGCGCACAGCGCGGGCCCGGGCCTGGGCAGCCGCTTCACGGTCACCTTGCCCGGCCCGGTGCCGGGGACCGGGCCGGAACAGGTGACACAGGCTGTCGCTCCCTCTCCGGTGCCTGCACGGGCCCGGGTCGTGTTGCTGGCCGACGATAACCGCGATGCGGTGGACCTGCTGGCTGAACTGCTGCGCATGGACGGCCACGTCGTGCATACCGCCAACGACGGCTTGCAGGCGGTGGCACTGGCGGCGCAAGTTCAGCCCGATGTGCTGGTGCTGGACATCGGCATGCCGGGCAAAAACGGCTACGAGGTGGCGCGCCATGTGCGCGCGCAGCCCGGTGGCGACCGGCCGCTGTTGATCGCCGCCACCGGCTGGGGCCAGGACGATGACCGGCAAAAGGCCCTGGCCGCCGGGTTTGACCTGCACCTGACCAAACCCTTCGACCCCCTGCGCCTGTCAGCGCTGATCTCGGAGCGTGCGGTTGAGGAGACCCGGGTTTACCCCCGACGGCCCTAGGGCCCACCCTCTATAAACCCCGATTTTTGGGGGGTTCGGCTTGACGCGGCTGGTTTTACGGCAAAATAGAACGATCGTTCGTTTTTATTATTGCCTGTACGCCACTCCATGTCTGTAACCGAACTCTCTTCCAAAGCCACCCGCTCCGGCGGGCGGGACGGCGGCCGTGCCGGCCCCTCCGGGCTGCAAAAGGGCCAGCAAACCAAGGCGGCCATCGTTGATGCCGCCTTGGGGCTGGCCACGCAGATCGGGCTGGAGGGCCTGAGCATAGGCGCGCTGGCCGAAGTCATGCGCATGAGCAAGTCCGGGGTGTTTGCCCACTTCGGCTCGCGCGAGGAATTGCAGATTTCCGTCATCCGCGAATATTTCGCGCGCTTCGAGGAGGAGGTGTTTTACCCCGCCCTCAAGGAGCCCAAAGGCCTGCCGCGGGTTCAGGCGCTGTTCGGCAACTGGATGAAACGTGTAGCGGTCGAGCTGCAGTCGGGCTGCATCTTCATCAGCGGTGCGGTCGAGTTTGACGACCGGCCGGGCCCGGTGCGCGATGCGCTGGCAACTTCGGTGCAGACCTGGCTGGCGGCAATGTACCGCGCTGTGGTGCTGGCCAAGGAGGCCGGACATTTGCGGGCCGATGCCGACGAGCGCCAGATCGCCTTCGAAATACATGGCCTGATCCTGGCGCTGCACTACGAGGCCCGTTTTCTCAAGACGCCGGGCTCCATCGAGCGGACCCTGCAGGCTTTCCAGAGCATTCTGGCGCGTTACGGCAGCCCCGCCAGCCAGGCGTCTGCACAGCGCGCCAAGCCCTCTTCTTCCGTTTAATTTCCCCCCAAAAGGACTTTTCCATGCCTCAATACACCCCGCCACTGCGCGACATGCAATTTGTGATGCACGAAGTGCTCAAGGTCACCGACGAGTTCAAGGCCTTGCCGAGGCACGCCGAGGTGGATGCCGACACCATCAATGCGGTGCTGGAAGAAGCCGGCAAATTTGCCACCGAGGTGACTTTCCCGCTGAACATCAGCGGCGACACCGAAGGCTGCAAGCTCGATCTGGCCACCCATGAAGTCACGCCCCCGAAAGGCTTCAAGGAGGCTTATGCCCAGTATGTTGCGGGCGGCTGGGCCGCGCTGAGCTGCGATCCTGAATACGGTGGTCAGGGCCTGCCCTTTGTGCTGAACCAGTGCCTCTACGAGATGCTCAATTCGGCGAACCAGGCCTGGACCATGTACCCCGGCCTGTCGCACGGCGCCTATGAAGCGCTGCATGCGCACGGCACCGACGAGCAGAAGAAAACCTACCTGCCCAAGCTGGTCAGCGGCGAATGGACCGGCACCATGTGCCTGACCGAGCCGCACTGCGGCACCGACCTGGGCCTGCTGCGCAGCAAGGCCGAGCCGCAGCCCGACGGCAGCTACAAACTGACCGGCAACAAGATTTTCATCAGCGCTGGCGAACACGACATGGCCGCCAACATCGTGCACCTGGTGCTGGCGCGCCTGCCGGATGCACCCCAGGGCAGCAAAGGCATCAGCCTGTTTGTGGTGCCCAAGTTCAACGTCAAGCCTGACGGTTCGCTGGGTGAGCGCAACGGCATCTTCTGCTCCGGCCTGGAACACAAGATGGGCATCCACGGCAATGCCACCGCGCAGATCGTCATGGACAGCGCCAGCGGCAGCCTGGTCGGCCAGCCGAACAAGGGCCTGGCCGCGATGTTTGTCATGATGAATGCCGCCCGCCTGGGCGTGGGCAACCAGTCGCTGGGCCTGACCGAAGTGGCTTTCCAGAACGCCCTGGCTTATGCCAAGGACCGCATCCAGATGCGCAGCCTGTCGGGCGTGAAAGCCAAGGACAAGCCGGCTGATCCGATCATCGTGCACCCCGATGTGCGCAAGATGCTGCTGACGGCCAAGGCCTATGCCGAAGGCGGCCGCGCGCTGGCGATCTATTGCACGATGCTGCTCGACAAGGAAATCCACCACCCCGATGAGAAGGTGCGCAAGGACTCGGCCGAAATCGTCGCGCTGCTGACACCCATCGTGAAAGCCTTCCTGACCGACAACGGCCACATCGCCACCAATGCCTGCATGCAGGTGTTCGGCGGCCACGGCTTCATCAAGGAATGGGGCATGGAGCAGTTCGTGCGCGACAACCGCATCAACATGATTTACGAAGGCACGAACACGGTGCAGTCGCTGGACCTGCTGGGCCGCAAGGTGCTGGGCAACAACGGCGCGACGCTCAAGAAGTTCGGCAAGATCATAGGCGCGCTGATTGCCGAGGAAGGCGTCAACGAGAAGATGGCCGAGTTCATCAACCCGCTGGCCTACCTCGCCGACCAGATGACCAAGTTCACGACCGAACTCGGCTTCAAGGGTTTCCAGAACCCCGACGAAGTTGGTGCCGCTGCGGTGGACTACCTGCGCGTGGCCGGCCACCTGGTGTTCGGTTACTTCTGGGCCCGCATGGCGCAGGTGGCGCTGCGTGAAGCGGCTGCCGGCAACACCGACCCGTTCTACCAGGCCAAGCTGCAGACCGCGCGTTTTTACTTTGCCAAGCTGTTCCCCGAGACCGCAACGCTGATGCGCACTGCTCGCAGCGGCAGTGCCGCGTTGATGGACACCGACGCCGCGCTGGCCTGACGGCCGGATCCCCAACCTTCAAGCCTTTTGCCACTGGAGCCCCTATGTACCGTGCGTTAATAGCTATCATTTTGGGAGCAAGTGGCGCCACCGGCTTTGCCCAGATGAGCCCGGTGGGCACCTGGCGCACCATCGATGATGCGACGGGTGAGGCCAAGTCCGAGGTCGTGATCACGGACAACGCAGGTGTGCTGAGCGGGCGGATTTCGAAATTGCTGCGCAAGGGCAGCGACCAGAACGCTGTTTGCGACAAATGCCCCGACGACCGCAAGGACAAGCCGCTGATCGGCCTGGAGCTCATGCGCGGTGCCAAAAAGTCCGAAAGCAAAAATGTCTGGGAAGGCGGGAAGATCGTCGACCCCGAAGGCGGAACGGTTTACTCACTCAAGCTCACGCCGGTGGACGGCGGCAAAAAACTGGACGTCCATGCCTATGTGGGACTGGCGTTCATCGGGCGCACCCAGACCTGGGTCCGTGTCCAATAACTTTCTGGAAAAATTCATGTCACGTTTCCAAGTCAAAAAAGTCGCCGTGCTCGGCGCCGGTGTGATGGGCGCGCAGATCGCGGCTCATCTGGTCAACCTCAAGGTCCCGGTGGTGCTGTTCGACCTGCCCGCCAAAGAGGGCCCGAAAAACGGCATCGTCACCAAAGCCGTCGAGGGCCTGAAAAAACTCAAGCCCGCGCCGCTCGGTGTGCCGGAAGACGCGGCATTGATCCAGCAGGCCAACTACGAGGAACACATGGAGGTTCTGAAGGAATGCGACCTGGTCATCGAGGCGATTGCCGAACGCATGGACTGGAAGACCGACCTGTACCACAAGATCGCGCCGTTTATCGGTGAAGGCGCCATCGTCGCCAGCAACACCTCGGGCCTGTCGATCACCAGGCTCAGCGAGGCCTTGCCGGAATCGATCAAGCCACGCTTTTGCGGCATTCATTTTTTCAACCCGCCGCGCTACATGACGCTGGTCGAGTTGATCAACACGCCCACCACCGAGTCCAAGGTGCTGGACGACCTCGAAGCCTTTGTCACCAGCGGCCTGGGCAAGGGTGTGATCCGTGCGCATGACACGCCCAACTTCGTGGCCAACCGCGTCGGGATCGCCGGCATGCTGGCCACCATCAAGGAAGCCGACAACTTCGGCCTGAGTTACGACGTGGTCGATGACCTGACCGGCAAGAAGCTGGGCCGTGCCAGCTCCGGCACCTTCCGCACCGCCGATGTGGTGGGCCTGGACACCATGGCCCATGTGATCAAAACGCTTCAGGACAACCTCGGCCCCGGCAAGACTGAAGACCCGTTCTCGGACATGTATGGCACACCGCCGGTGCTGGCGAAATTGCTCGAGAGCAAAAGCCTGGGCCAGAAAACCGGCGCCGGTTTCTACAAAAAGGTCGGTCGCGACATCATGCGCCTGGACCCGGAAAGCATGGAGTACGTTGCCGGCGGCGCCAAGGCCAACGAGGTGGTTGGCCGCATGCTCAAGAAGCCTGCCGGCGAACGACTGAAACTGCTGCGCGAAGCCGAAGGCGCTGAACCGCGCTTCCTGTGGGCGATTTTGCGCGACCAGTTCCACTACGCCGCCGTGCACCTGGCCACGATCGCCGAGACCGCGCGCGACATCGACTTTGCGATGCGCTGGGGCTTTGGCGCCAAACAGGGCCCGTTCGAGTTGTGGCAGGAAGCCGGCTGGCTGCAGGTGGCGAACTGGATCAAGGAAGATATTGACGCGGGCAAGGCCATCAGTTCTGCACCCTTGCCCGACTGGGTGTTCAAAGGCCCGGTCGCCGACGCCGGGGGTGTGCACACGCCGGAAGGCTCCTGGAGCGCCTCGGCGAAAAAATTCATCGCGCGCCGCAAGTTGCCGGTCTATGAACGCCAGTTTTTCCCTGAAGACGTGCTGGGCGCCAACGCGCCTTCGTTCACGACGGCTGGCACCACCTTGCATGAGGACGATTCGATTCGCCTGTGGACGCTCGATGGCGAACAGGGCGACGTGGTGATCGCCAGCATCAAGACCAAGATGCATGCGATCGGCCCCGACGTGGTCGAAGGCCTGGCGATGGCGGTGGACCTCGCCGAGAAAAGTTACAAGGGCCTGGTGATCTGGTCCAACGACGAAATGTTCTCGGCCGGCGCCGACCTGCAGGCCATGCTGCCCGCCTTCATGATGGCCGGTGTGTCGGCCGTCGAAGGCGCCGAAGCCGAGATGCAAAACGTGATGCTCAAGCTGCGTTATGCGTCCGTGCCGGTGGTGTCGGCGGTTCGCGGCCTGGCCCTCGGGGGGGGGTGTGAACTCGCGGTGTATTCGGCCAAACGTGTGGCGGCGATGGAAAGTTACATTGGCCTGGTCGAAGTCGGTGTGGGCCTGGTGCCCGGCGCCGGTGGCCTGACCTATATCGCGCGCCGCGCCGCGGAAAATGCGGCGGCGTCCACCAACAAGGATGTCTTGCCCTTCCTGACCGAAGGTTTCACCGCCGCGGCCATGGCCAAGGTCGGCACCAGTGCGATCGAAAGCCGCAAGATCGGTTACCTGCTCGACAGCGACGTGATCGTGCCGAACAAGGATGAACTGTTGTATGTGGCACTGAACGAGGCGCGCGCCTTGTTCAACTCGGGTTACCGCGCGCCGCACAAGCGGCCTTTCCCGGTCGTGGGCCGTAGCGGCCTGGCCACCATCAAGGGCCAGCTGGTCAACATGCGCGACGGCGGCTTCATCAGCGCACACGACTTCCACATCGCCAGCCTGATCGCCAATGTGGTTTGCGGCGGCGACGTCGATGCAGGCTCACTGGTCACCGAGGAGTATTTGATGACGCTGGAGCGCAAGGCCTTCTGTTCCTTGCTGGAGCACCCCAAGACCCAGGAGAGGATCATGGGGATGATGAGCACGGGCAAACCTCTGCGTAACTGATCAAGCTACTGCGGAATCGTCATGCGTCGTTGCAGCCCAAGCCCAATCCTCACGTACCTGAAGTACGTTCCGGTTGTGCCCGGGCGCCCGCGCCTCGCCTGCCGATCCCTCGCTACGCTTGCTCAGTCACGCACGCTACTTCGCACAGGCAATCAAAGTTCATGACGATCCCCCACAACAACCCGAATCGCCTCGAGCGCCAGCTGAACCGGCTGTCGGACCTGCCGGCATTTGCGCGGACCTGGTGCCGGGGCCTGGTGATGCACCGTGCCGTGCCTTTTACAGGTACTGCCGGGCTGGATTTTCTGGAAATGACGACGCGCCGCGTCGAGATTGGCCTCAAGAACGAGAAGAAGGTGCAGAACCATATCGGTGGCATCCATGCCTCGGCGATGAATTTGCTGGCTGAAACCGCGACTGGCATGGTGGTGGGCATGAACGTGCGTGACGATTGCATCCCGCTGGCGAAAGAACTCAAGATGGCCTTCAAAAAACGCGCCACCGGGGCCTTGCGCGCCGTGGCGACGCTCAGCGATGAGCAGCGCGCCGCCATGCAGGCCAGTGACAAGGGTGAAGTGAGCGTAGCGGTCACCGTGACGGACGAGGCAGGCGTGAGCCCGGTCGAATGTGAATTTGTGTGGGCCTGGATTCCGTCCGGCCCGCGAAAAAGTTAAAGAATCTAAGGAAAACATCATGGCCAAACAAGTCCAGGAAGCCTACATCGTTGCCGCCACGCGCACGCCCATCGGGCGTTCGCACCGCGGTTTTTTCCGCAACACCCGTCCGGACGACCTGCTGGTGCGCGCGCTGCAGGCGGCACTGGCCCAGGTGCCGACGCTGGATCCCAAGGCCATCGAGGACATCATCTGCGGCTGTGCGATTCCCGAAGGTCCGCAAGGCCTGAACATCGCACGTATTGGTGCGGTGCTGGCCGGTCTGCCGACCAGCGTGGGCGGCATCACGGTCAACCGTTTCTGCGCGTCCGGCCTCTCGGCCATCCAGATGGCGGCGGACCGTATCCGTGTCGGTGAAGCCGATGTGATGATTGCCGCAGGCACCGAAAGCATGAGCATGGTGCCCATGTCGGGCAATTCGCCTTCGCTGTCGCCGGACATGTTCGGCAACGATGAAAACATCGGCATCGCCTACGGCATGGGTCTGACCGCCGAGAAAGTGGCGCAGCAGTGGAAAGTCTCACGCGACGCGCAGGACCAGTTCGCCCTGGAATCGCACCAGAAGGCGATGAAGGCGCAAAAGGATGGGGAATTCACGGCCGAGATCACGCCGGTGGAAGTGACCGACCGCTCACCCGACCTGGACAGCGGCGAGGTGATCGCGAAAACCCGCACCGTGAGCCTGGACGAAGGCCCGCGCCCCGACACTTCGCTCGAAGGCCTGGCCAAACTCAAGACGGTGTTTGCGGCGCGCGGCTCGGTCACCGCCGGCAACAGCTCGCAGACTTCCGACGGTGCCGGCGCGCTGATCCTGGCCAGCGAAAAGGCGGTCAAGGAACATGGCCTGAAGCCGCTCGCGCGCTTTGTGAGCTACGCCGCCAAGGGTGTGCCGCCGCACATCATGGGCATAGGCCCTATCGAGGCGATTCCCGCTGCCTTGCGTTATGCCGGCCTGCAGCAGGACGATATCGACTGGTATGAGCTCAATGAAGCTTTTGCCGCGCAGTCGCTGGCAGTGATCAACACGCTGGGATTGAATGCCTCGAAAGTGAACCCGATGGGCGGCGCGATTGCGCTGGGCCATCCGCTGGGCGCGACCGGTGCGATCCGGGCCGCCACGGTGATCCATGCCTTGCACCGGCACCAGCTGAAGTACGGGATGGTGACGATGTGTGTGGGCATGGGCCAAGGCGCCGCCGGCATCTTCGAACGAGTCTGACGGCGGGGCTACTGCGCGGGCGATCTGCGGCGTTGGTCCGGTGCTCCCCATCCTCACGTACCTGAAGTACGTTCCGGTGGGTCCGCTCCGTCCGCCTTGCAGCTCATCCCGCTCGCTACGCCCTGACGGCCAGGTAGTTCTTTTGAGGAGACAGTCATGCAACAGCAGTTTCTTGAATCGGGCACTTCACAACTCGCCTTGCGGGTTTACGAGCCGGCTGGGCCGGCGCGGGCCAGTGTGGTGATCGGCGGGGCGATGGGGGTGCGTCAGGACTACTACGCGCCGTTTGCCGGATGGCTGTCGGGCCAGGGTTTCCGGGTCACGACCTTTGACTACCGTGGGTCGGGCGAATCCCTCCCTGGAACGCCGGATGGTGGTTTGCGCGGCTTCAAGGCCGATCTCTTCGACTGGGCCAGCGATTACGAAGTCGTTGTGGATGCCGCGAAAGCGGCTTTGCCGGAGGCGCCGCTTTACCTGCTCGGTCACAGCCTGGGCGCGCAATTGCCCGGCTTCCTGAAAAACCAGGGCAAGGTCGACGCACTGGTCAGCATTGCTGCCGGCAGCGGCTACTGGCGCGACAACGCACCGCAGCTCAAACGCCTGATTTTGTATTTCTGGTACGTGCTGGTGCCGCTGGCCACGCGGCTGTGTGGGTACTTCCCCGGTCGCAAGCTGAAAAAGGTCGGCGACCTGCCGGCCGGCGTGATGTTGCAGTGGCGCAAGTGGTGCCTGAACCCGGAATACAGCGTGGGTGCCGAAGGGGAGGGCGCGCGCATGCGTTATGCGCAGGCCCGTTTCCCGGTGCTGGCGCTGTCCATCAGCGACGACGAACTGATGACCTGGCGCGGAACACAAAACCTGATCAACCTGTATACCGGCGCCGCGCGCAGTTTTGAGCGCATCAAGCCGGCCGACCTGGGTGTCCAACGCATCGGACACTTCGGATTTTTCCGCCAGCAGTTCAGCGACTCCCTGTGGCCGCGGCTGGTGCAAACCCTGGAGCGCATGGGCCAGGTGCAAGCGGTGGACCGCGTCACCGGCACGACTGCCTGAGTCCTTTCGGGGCGGCATACTCGAATCATGAGCTCCCATCCTTTTGATTCGGCCGTGGCCCTGCAGGTGCAGGCCGACGGCAGCTTTCTGGGGCACACCAGTGCGGCCTATGCCAACATGGTCGGGCCCTTTGGTGGCATCACCGCCGCCCAGGCCCTGAATGCCGCGCTGCAACACCCGCAGCGCCTGGGCGACCCGATCTCGCTGACGGTCAATTTCGCCGCGGCCCTGGCCGATGGGCCCTTCACCGTGAACGCGCGCCCGGCCCGCACCAACCGCTCCACCCAGCACTGGGTGATCGAGATGCAGCAGAACGGCGAGACAGTGCTGACCGGCACGGCCTTTTTCGGGTTGCGCCGTGAGACCTGGGGCGCCGATGAACACACCATGCCCGACGTTCGCCCGGCCGCCGACGTGGCGCGTGCCACCGGCCCGGCGCGGGTTGAGTGGGTCAAGCGGTATGAGATGCGTTTTATCGAGGGCGCGATCCCGGTGGAATGGCATGGCGCCGACCAGGGCACCAGCCGTACCCGTCTCTGGCTGCGCGACGACCCGCCGCGGCCGCTGGACTTGGCCTCGCTGACCGCGCTGTCAGATGTGTTTTTTCCGCGTGTCTGGCGGCGACGCCCGCTGCTGGTGCCCATAGGCACGGTGTCGATGACGGTGTACTACCACGCCGACGCCGCGCTCTTGCGGTCCACCGGCAGCGGCTACCTGCTGGGCCAGACCCAGGCTCAGGCCTTTCGCAATGGCTACTTTGACCAGACTGCCCAGTTGTGGAACGAGGCGGGTGACTTGCTCGTGACCACCCACCAGGTCGTTTATTACAAGGAATGACTTTGAACAACAAGGTAGCCCTCATCATAGGCGCCGGTGACGCCACCGGCGGTGCGATTGCCCGGCGCTTCGCGCGCGAGGGCTACACCGCCTGCGTGACGCGGCGCAGCCTCGACAAGCTGCAGCCCTTGCTGGCGCAGATCCGCGCCGAAGGCGGGGTAGCGCACGGCTTTGCGTCGGATGCGCGCAAGGAAGAAGAGGTGATCGCGCTGGTCGAACAGATCGAAAGCACGCTGGGCCCGATCGAGGTGCTGGTGTTCAACATCGGCGCCAACGCGCCCAGCAGCATTCTGGACGAAACCGCGCGCAAGTATTTCAAGATCTGGGAGATGGCCTGTTTCGGCGGTTTCCTCAACGCGCGCGAAGTCGCCAAACGCATGGTGCAGCGCGACGGTGACGGCCACAAGGGCACCATCATTTTCACCGGCGCTACCGCATCGCTGCGCGGGGGTGCCAACTTCGCCGCGTTTTCCGGTGCCAAGATGGCGCTGCGCGCGCTGGCCCAAAGCATGGCCCGCGAGCTCGGCCCGCGCGGCATCCATGTGGCGCATGTGGTGGTCGATGGCGCCATCGATACGGCCTTCATCCGCGACAACTTTCCGGAGCGTTACGCGCTGAAGGACCAGGACGGCATCGTCAACCCCGAACACATCGCCGACACCTACTGGATGCTGCACTGCCAGCCGCGCGACGCCTGGAGCCACGAGCTCGACCTGCGGCCCTATATGGAGAAGTTCTGATGTCCCAAACCGTCGAGTTCTTTTTTGATGTGGGCAGCCCGGCCGCCTACCTCGCCTGGAAGCAGTTGCCGGAAGTCTGCCGCGAGGCCGGTGCTGCCATCGCCTACAAACCGATGTTGCTGGGCGGCGTGTTCCAGGCCACCGGCAACCATTCGCCCACCACTGTGCCGGCCAAAGGTCGCTACATGATGGACGACCTTGGGCGCTTCGCTGCGCGTTACGGCGCGGCCTTTCAGCAGAACCCGCATTTCCCGATCAACACGCTGATGCTGATGCGCGGCGCAGCCGGCCTGCAGATGCGGGAGCCCGCGCGCTTTGTGCCCTATGTGGATGCGGTGTACAGCGCGATCTGGGCCGATGCGAAGAACATGAACGATCCCGCCACCGTCGGCGCCGTCCTGCAGGCCGCGGGTTTTGATCCCGGGGCCTTGCTGGCCATGACCGGCGAGCAGGCGGTGAAAGACCGTCTGAAGGCCATCACCCGGGAGGCGGTCGAACGTGGCGTGTTCGGCGCGCCCACCTTTTTCGTCGATGGCCAGATGCACTGGGGTCAGGACCGCCTCGATTTTGTACAACAAGCACTGAAAGCAGCAGCATGAGCACAGACATCCTCACCCATACCGAAGCCGGCGTGATGACCATCACCCTGAACCGGCCGGAACGCAAGAATTCGATCACCGCGGACATGTACGGCGCCATGGCCGATGCGCTGGCGGCGGCAGCGCAGGATGCCGGCGTGCGTGTCGTCGTGCTGCAGGGCAACGAAACCGTCTTCAGCGCCGGCAATGACATCGGCGACTTCCTGAACAAGCCGCCTGCCGGCATGGATTCACCGGTCTTCCGTTTCCTGCGCGGCATTGCCGCTTTTCCCAAGCCGCTGCTGGCAGCCGTTTGCGGTCCGGCCGTGGGTGTGGGGACCACGATGCTGCTGCATTGCGACCTGGTGTATGCCGGCGACAACGCGGCCTTCTCCATGCCCTTCGTGAATCTGGGCCTGTGCCCGGAGGCGGCTTCCAGCCTGCTGGTGCCGCAGATGCTGGGTTACCACCGCGCGGCGGAGGCGCTGCTGCTGGGTGAACCCTTCATGGCCGAGGCCGCTCTGGAGGTGGGCCTGGTCAACCGCGTCGTGCCGCCCACCGAAGCCCATGGCCTGGCCCAGGCTGTCGCGCGCAAGCTCGCTGCCAAACCCCTGACGTCGCTGGTCGAAACCAAGCGCCTCATGAAGAAGGGCCAGCAGCAACTGGTCCAGCAGCAGATGGACGAAGAAGGTGCAAGTTTCGGCCGCATGCTGGGTGAGCCCGCAGCGAAGGAAGCCTTCGGCGCATTCATGGCAAAACGCAAGCCCGATTTCAGCAAGGTCTGAGATCCCGACATGCAGGGGGGCCGGCGCAGCCGGTGTTGCCAGCTCCACGCATCAAATCGGCCTTCTGCCCATGTCTCCTCTGCGTAGTCAGCTATTGTTTTGATAGCTGACAAGGTGTGGCCGGGCGCCGCCATCGCCCCGGTGATTTCGCCGGCCACGCAAAACGCTCTTGCAGCGCTGTCGTTTTCATGCCCACGCGCTTTGTAGGACGAGGCCAACACTTGCAGGACCAGCCCAACTATGGGCAGTCCACTCATTAAGATTCTTGCCATCGAGGGGACAACCATGGGAAGAATTTCAAGCGCGGCATTTGCACGCACAGTCCTCGCTGCATGTGTGCTGGCGGCGCTGGCGCGCGCAGGGGATGCATCGGCAGAAACCCTTGCCCTGCAGAACCTGGCGGACTTGAGCCTGGAGCAGCTGAGCAACATCGAGGTGACCTCCGTGTCCGGCCGCGCCGAGCCGCTGCAGTCGGCCGCCGCGTCGATTTACGTGATCACCGCCGAGGACATCCGCCGTTCCGCAGCGACCAGCCTGCCCGAGGTGCTGCGCCTGGCGCCCAATCTGCAGGTCGCCCAGAGCAGCGCCGGCGCTTATGCCATCAGCGCGCGCGGTTTCAACAACGAGATTGCCAACAAGCTGCTGGTGCTGATCGACGGCCGCAGCATCTATTCGAATCTGCTTTCTGGGGTTTTCTGGGATGCCAACTCGGTGATGCTCGAAGACATCGAGCGTATCGAGGTGATCAGCGGCCCGGGCGGCACGATCTGGGGCGCCAATGCGGTCAACGGCGTGATCAACGTCATCACCCGCGAAGCAGCGGCCACCCAGGGGACGCTGGTGTCGGTGCTCCGTTCCGTCGATGGCGGACGAGAGGCGGTGCGCTGGGGCGGTGCGCTCGGCGAGTCCGGGCACATCCGCCTCTACGGCCTGCGTACTGAACGTGACAACACCCGGCTGGCCAGCGGCGCCGAGCGGCTGGACGACGCGCGGCGCCACCAGGTCGGCTTTCGCGCCGACCTCAAGGGAGCTGTCTCGCAACTCACGCTGCAGGGCGACGCCTACCGCGGCGGTGATGCGCCCTACAGCGCCCTGGCGCCGCGTCTCAGCGGAGGCAACCTGCTGGCCCGCTGGACCAGCCGGCTGGCAGACGGCTCGCCCTACAAACTCCAGGCCTACTATGACCGCGCAGAGCGCGACGAAACCACCCAGATCCGCAACCAGTCGACCAATGTCGATCTGGAGTTCACGCATGAGCCGCTCATGCCCGCCGGTCACCAGCTGATCTGGGGCGCGGGTTACCGCGAGGGCCGGGACGTGGATACGCCCAGCACGCTGGTGCGCATGAACCCGGCCGAACGAAAGCTCTCCTGGGCCAACCTGTTCGCCCAGCACCAGATGAAGCTGGGGCAACGCTGGCAACTCACCCTGGGCGCCAAGGCCGAGCGCAACAGCTACACCGGCTTCGAATTGTTGCCCAATGCCCGGCTGGCCTTCCAGCATTCGGCGCGCGGCATGAGCTGGGTGGCCGCCTCACGCGCGGTGCGCGCGCCCTCGCGCATCGACCGGGATTTCTTTTTCCCGGGCAATGCGCCCTTTGTCATCACGGGCGGACCGAATTTCCAGTCGGAAACCGCCGATGTGCTGGAGCTGGGCCACCGCGGCCAACTGGGGCCGTCGGTCAGTTATTCGGTGACCGCCTTCCGCCAGTACTACAAGGGCTTGCGCGCGGGCACGGGCACCCTCCCGACCACCATCGAAAACCAGATCGAAGGCCCGGGCCAGGGCCTGGAAGCCTGGGCTCAGTGGCAGGCCACCCCGGCGTGGCGGCTGTCGGGCGGCTACACCACCCTGCGCAAGCATTTGCGTTTCACCTCGGGCGCCGCGGCCGATGCCACCTCCATCCCCAACCTGGGCAACGACCCGCGCCAGCAATGGAGCCTGCGCTCCAGCCTGAACCTGGGCGCGCGCAGCGAGTTTGACGTGATGGTGCGCCATGTCGGGGCCCTGCCTTCGCCAGCGGTGCCGCGTTATACCGCCGTTGACACCCGCCTGGCCATGCGTGTCAGCCCGGCGCTGGAGTTGTCCTTGCTGGTGCAGAACCTGTTTGACAGGCGCCATGTCGAATTCAACGCAGCGGGCGTGGCCAGCCAGATCGAGCGCAAGCTGTATGTGAAGGCCGTGTGGCAGCTTTGAACCCGCATCTCCCGCGCCAGTCGCTGCTTGGGGTTCTCGGCCTGCTGGCGGCACTGTGGCTCGCGCCGCTGTGGCTGTGTGGCGCGGCCTGGGCGCAAGCCGTGCCGGTGCAGCGCGAGAGCGCGGTCAAGGCAGCCTTTCTGTATAAATTCGGCGCTTTTGTCGAATGGCCGACCGGCGCTTTCCAGCGGCCGGATGCGCCGTTTGTCATCGGTGTCGCCGGCGACGAGGCCGTGGCGGCCGACCTCGAGCAACTCGTCGCCGGGCGTAACCTGGACGGGCGGCCTGTGCTGACGCGCCGCGTGGGCACCGAAGCCGGCGCGCTTGCCGGTCTTCACGTGCTGTTTGTCGGCCAGCGCAGCGAGAGGCTGCGCGAACTGCTGGCCGCCGCTGCCGGCCCGGTTCTGGTCGTGACCGACCGGGATGCCGGGCTGCGCCTGGGCAGTGTCATCAATTTTTCTTCCGAAGGTGGGCGCATGCGTTTTTCAGTTTCGCTGGGCGCCGCTGAGGCGCGCTCGCTCCGGCTCAGCGCACGGCTGCTGGCGGTGGCGCAGGACGTGGAAGGGCGTGCACGATGAATCTCCCGGGCGCCCGGTCCATCCGGCAGAAACTCAATTTCATCCTGATGGCCACCACCTCGCTGGCCCTGCTGCTGGCGGGGCTGGCGCTGGTCGCTTTCGACCTGCGCAGCCAGCTTCGCACCGTCGAGAACGATCTGCTGACCCAGGCCGACATCGTTGGCCTGGTCAGCAGCGCGGCGCTGGCGTTCGACGACCCCAAAGTCGCCGCTGAAAACCTCAGCGTGCTGCGCGCCAAGCCCGATGTGGTGGCGGCCGCGTTGTTTGACGCACAGGGCCGGCTGTTTGCCTCGTTTCAGCCTGCCGAGCGCAGGGGCCAGCCGCTGCCCGGCCAGGCCAGGCCTTCGAGCGTGCGCCTGGACCGCGATTGGGTGGAAGTCTGGCGGCCGGTGATGGCCGGCCAGGAGCAGGTGGGCACGGTTTACCTGCAAGCCCGCCACCGGCTTCTGCTGCGCGTGCTCGAGTACCTCGGTGTGCTGGCCCTGGTTCTCTCCAGCAGCCTGGCGGCGGCCTTGTTGCTGTCCAACCGCCTGCAGCGCACGCTGACCGGCCCGGTGCTGGCCATCAGCGGCGTCGCGCGCCAGATTCTGCGGGAGCGCAACTTCAGTCTGCGCGCGGAAAAAAGCAGCGAGGATGAAATCGGCGCCCTGGCCGACGTGTTCAACGCCATGCTCGACGAACTGGGCCGGCGCGCCGAGACACTGGAACACGCCAACCAGGCCTTGCGCCAGAGCGATGACCGTTACCAGCTGGCGGTGCGCGGCTCCAGCGCCGGCCTGTGGGACTGGGACATGGTGGCAGGCACCACTTTTTATTCGCCGCGTTTCAAGGCCTTGCTGGGATACAGCGACGAAGAGTTCCCCGACCTGCCGTCGGCCCTGTCCTCGGTCATGCACGAGGAGGACCGGCCCCTGGTGCGCACGGCGCTGCGGCAGCACCTGGGCGCTGACGCGCCTTACCAGGTCGAGTGCCGGCTGCGGCTGAAAAACGGGGAGTGGCGCTGGTTCCTGCTGGCCGGACTGGCGCAAAAGGACAGCAGCGGCCACGCCTTCCGCATGGCCGGGTCGGTGATCGATGTGACTGAACGCAAACAGGCCGAGCAGGTGCTGCACGACGCCAACCGCGCCAAGGACGAGTTCCTGGCCACGCTGGCGCACGAATTGCGCAACCCGCTGGCGCCTATCCGCACCGGGCTGGAAATCCTCAAGAAAGACCGCGGAAACGGCCCGGCCTCGCAGGGCGCGCGCGAAACCATGGAACGCCAGCTCATGCACATGGTGCGGCTGATCGACGACCTGCTGGACATTTCGCGCATCAACAGCGGAAAAATCCGCCTCGAGACCGGCCGCATCAGCCTCAGGGCGGCGATGGACACCGCCGTGGAGATCAGCCGGCCTGCGATCGAGGCGCGCGGCCACCAGCTGATCATCAACCTGCCGGCGCAGGACATCGAACTGATGGCCGACAGCACGCGGCTGGCCCAGGCACTGGGCAACCTGCTCAACAATGCGGCCAAGTACACGCCGACCGGGGGCCGGATCCGCCTGTCGGCACGCCAGGAAGACGCCACCGCCGTGCTGGAAATCAGTGACAACGGGGTGGGCATTCCTGCGGACATGCTGCAGAACGTGTTTTCCCTGTTCACCCAGGTAGGCCGCACACTGGATCGCTCCCAGGGGGGCCTTGGCATAGGCCTGTACCTGGTGCGCAGCCTGATCGAACTGCATGGCGGCACCGTCACCGCAGCCAGTGCCGGGGCAGGCCAGGGCAGCACCTTCACCGTGCGTGTTCCCTGCCTGTTGCAGCCCGCTGTGGAGCCTGTGCCGACGGACGCGGGCGCCGGCGCAGACGCGCAGGCGCCCGCGCTGAAGATCCTGATTGTTGATGACAACATCGATGCGGCTGAAACACTGTCTACCGTGCTCCAGCTGATGGGCCACCAGACCCGGACGGCCTACAAGGGCGAAGCCGTGCTGGAGGCCGCGGGCGCCTTCCGTCCCGATCTGGTGCTGCTCGACATCGGCTTGCCCGGCATCAGTGGTTATGAGGTGGCGCAGCTGTTGCGGGCCGACCCACGGTTCAGCCGCACGGTACTGGTCGCCGTGACCGGCTGGGGCAGCGAGGCCGATCGCCGCCGCTCGCGCGATGCCGGTTTCGACGAACATCTGACGAAACCGGTGGACCTGGTCGATCTTGAGGCCCTGCTGACACGCCCTGCGCCATCCTGAAGCGCTGTCGCCCGCGGCGGCTGCCGGCGCGGCATACTCCACTTCTGACCTTGCGGAGGAAGCCACGTCATGCCTTACATGTTGTTGATCCATGAACCTGTCGGCCAGCGCCAGGCGCGCGGCGAGGCCGAGGGCCGCGTCGTCTACGGGCGCATGCTGGACTTTGCAGCCGACCTGAAGGCGCGCGGCCTGTTGCTGGCCACCGAATCCCTGGCCTCGCAGGACCAGGCCGCGCGCGTGCGGGTCAGCGGCGGCCGCGCCAGCGTGCTCGATGGCCCGTTTGCCGAGGCCAAGGAAATGGTCGGCGGATTTTTCCTGCTGGCTTGCGACAGCCGCGAGGAGGCGATCGCCATCGCGGGCCAATGCCCGGCCGCCGAGTGGGCCACGCTGGAAGTGCGCGGATTGGGGCCCTGTTTCGCCTGAGGCGGGCAGGGCTGGCGGCCCCCCAAAACAATTAAATTTTTTTTGCGTTGATTTGTCGATTTTGGGGCGGCTGCTTCGTCGTGAGGGAAGAAGCCGCCATTTTTGCGGGCCTCCGGCCCCCGGCTTCGTTCCATGCCAGGAGAAGCCATGCGATTCATGATCATTGTCAAATCGACACCCGAATTCGAAGCCGAGACCACGCCCCAGGTGCCGGACGAAAAACTGATGGCCGCCATGGCCGACTACCATGAGGAGTTGTCCAGGGCCGGCGTGCTGCTGGACGGCAGCGGCCTGCAACCGAGCCGCAAGGGCTGGCGCATTCATTACGACGGGCAAAAACGCACGGTGGTCGACGGCCCGTTTGCTGAAGCCAAGGAACTGATTGCCGGGTTCACCACCATCCAGGTACGCAGCCGCGAAGAGGCGTTGCAATGGTCGCGCCGCTACCCCAACCCGGTCGGCGAAAATGCCACGGCCGTGATCGAGGTGCGCCAGCTGTATGAGCTCGACGACTTCGAGCCCAGCGCGCAGGTGGAGCGTTTCCGCGAGATCAACACGCCGAGCCAGAAATAAGGGGGATTGCCATGCTCAAGACCATTCTTCTTGTCACACTCGGCCTGGTGCTGCTGGCGATCGCCGCCGTGTTGCTGCTGGCCGCGCGCCAGCCCGACACTTTCCGCGTGCAGCGCAGCACGCTGGTGGCGGCGCCGGCCGACCGCATCTTCCCGCTGATCGCCGACCTGCGGCAAATGAACAGCTGGAACCCTTTCGTCAAGCGGGATCCGCAGGTCAAGGGCAGTTACAGCGGCCCGGCCGCCGGACCCGGCGCCACCTATGTCTTTGAGGGCAAACAGGCCGGCAGCGGCAGCCTGCGCGTGACCGACACCGCCGTGCCCACCAGAGTCGCGATGAAGCTCGACATGCGTGCGCCCATGGAGGCGCACAACGACGTGCTCTTCACCCTGGCCCCCGAGGGTGGTGCCACCCGCGTCAGCTGGAGCATGCAGGGTCCCAGCCCCTTCCTGGGCAAGGTGATGGGTGTGGTGTTCAACATGGACAGCATGGTCGGTGGCGCTTTCGAGGAAGGCCTGGCCGAGCTCAAGCTGCGTGCCGAAGGCGCCTGAGAGCCCATTCTTTTGAACATTCAAACCAGGGAAAAACACATGCCACGCCAGATGTTCGTCAACCTGCCGATCAGAAACATGGAGCGCAGCCAGGCTTTTTTCAAAGCCCTGGGCTTCTCCTTCAACCCGCAATTCACCAATGCGCAGGGCGCCTGCATGGTGATCAGCGAGGACCACATTACGTGATGCAGGGATCCCCTGCCTGACTCGCGCCGAGCGCGGCGTGAGTTTTGCGGGATGAGCCGGTAGGCGCAAAACCCAAGGCAAGGCTTTCTGCCTTGCCTGGTTTTGTAACGCAGCGGATCGCCCGCAAAACCACGCCCCTCCGGGTTCGGACCAAAACGGGCGCTTTCCTCACCAAACCCCTTGCGTGTGCTTCAGCACACGCTGCGAAGTGTTGGCAAGCAAATCATCCCGTTGTGGATCCGAACGCGCATGGCGGGAGTCGGGCAGAGGATCCCCGATCGAGCCCTTTTTTCAGGGCTTCACCCAAAAGCCGATTGCCGATGCGACCCAAACCACCGAGGTGCTGATTGCGCTGTCCTGCGCCAGCCGCGAGGAAGTGGACGAGATGGTCAAAAAGGCGCTGGCCGCCGGCGGCA
>JAKFXR010000143.1 GCA_021731285.1 Polaromonas sp.
CCATCGCCCAGCGGGGCGAGGGAGGGGCTAGGGGTGGGAGTGGGGAGTTAGCTCCTACTGTCCACAGCAAGCCCGAGAGGCAGCGTGAAGCTGGCAACGTTACCACCTCGCCCACCGGGGCGAGACCCGGCTTGTTGGCACACCACTACGGCATGAAGCAGAAATGGATCCCGGCTCAAACCCGGGAGGAGAAACAAACCTGAGGCTTACTCGCCGAGATAAGCCGCCCTGACCCGCGGATCACTAAGCAACTCCTTGGCCTGACCGTTCATGGTCACCAATCCCGACTCCATCACATAGCCCCGATCAGCAATCCCCAGCGCGCGGCTGGCGTTTTGCTCAACCAGCAGCACGGTCACGCCGCGTGCCGAGACGTCGCGCACCACTTCAAAAATCTTGTCGACCATGATGGGGGAGAGGCCCATCGAGGGTTCGTCCAGCAGCAGCACACGGGGGCGGCTCATCAACGCGCGGCCCATGGCCAGCATTTGCTGCTCGCCGCCGCTCATGGTGCCGGCCAGCTGGTCCTTGCGCTCGCGCAGGCGCGGAAACAGCACAAACATCTTCTCGATGTCGGCGGCAATCTCGGCTTTGTCGCTGCGGATGTAGGCGCCCATCTGCAGGTTTTCGAGAATCGTCATGCGGGTGAACACACCGCGGCCTTCAGGCACCATCGCCAGGCCGTCCTTGACAAGGTCCCATGCGCCCTTGCCCCTGATGCTTTTTCCCAGGTACTCGATGTCGCCCTCGGCCATCGCCAGGGTGCCGGTGATGGCTTTCATCGTGGTGGTCTTGCCGGCACCGTTGGATCCGATCAGCGTGACCAGTTCGCCCTCGTTGACTTCAAAGTCAATGCCCTTGACCGCCTGGATGCCGCCATAGGCGACTTTCAGCCCGGTAACCTTCAGCAGAGTTTTGGCCATTTTTATTTTCCCTTCAGTGACCGGTGCCCAGGTAGGCGGTGATCACTTTTTCGTTCTTCTGAACCTCGGCAGGCAGTCCCTCTGCGATCTGCTTGCCATAGTCGAGCACGGTGACACGGTCACACAAACCCATCACCAGCTTGACGTCGTGCTCGATCAGCAAAATGGTGCGGTTGTCCTTGCGGATCTGGTCAATCAATTCGCGAAGCTGCACTTTCTCGGTGGCGTTCATGCCGGCTGCCGGCTCGTCCAGCGCTATCAGCTGCGGGTCGGTTGCCAGCGCCCGCGCGATTTCCAGGCGGCGCTGGTCGCCATAACTCAGGGTGCGGGCCTTGAAGTCGGCGTATTTGCCGATGCCCACATAGTCGAGCAGCTCCTGCGCGCGTTTGGCAATCGCCGCCTCTTCCGCCTTGAAGCCGGGCGTGCGAAACACCGCGCCTATCAGGCCGGATTTGGTGCGAATGTGCCGCCCGACCATGACGTTTTCAAGCGCCGTCATGTCCGCAAACAGGCGGATGTTCTGGAAGGTGCGGGCGATGCCGGCCTTGGCAACCTCATGAACGGCCGAAGGTTTGTAGGGTTTGCCGGCCAGCTCAAAAGTGCCGCTGTCCGGTGTGTACAAACCCGTCAGCACATTGAAAAAAGTGGTTTTGCCCGCGCCGTTGGGACCGATCAGGCCATACACCTGGCCGCGTTCGATGTGGATGCCAACATCGCTGAGGGCTTGCAGACCGCCAAAGCGTTTGGAAACGCCCGAGACTTTGAGAATGGTTTCACTCATGTCCATTCTCCTTAAGGATTGATCGAGGCGATGGGGTCTTTGCCCGGCGCCTTGTTGAGCGACTTGCCGTGCTCAGGCGCTGGCCACAAGCCGCGTGGGCGCGACAGCATGATGGCGATCATGGCCAGCGCAATCAGCAACTGGCGCAGGATGGCAGAGTCCAGCCGTCCGCCCGTGATGGCCTGCAGGTCACCCGTCACATGGCGCAGCACCTCCGGCAGTGCCGCCAGCAGCAAGGCACCCAGAATCACGCCGGGCAGGTGGCCTATGCCGCCCAGCACCACCATGGCCACAATCATCACCGACTCCATCAGGCTGAAGGACTCGGGAGAGACAAAGCCCTGGAAGGCGGCAAACATGGAGCCCGAGACACCGCCAAAGGTGGCGCCCATGCCGAAGGCCAACAGCTTCAAGTTGCGGGTGTTGATGCCCATGGCCCGTGCGGCGATTTCGTCTTCGCGAATGGCCATCCAGGCGCGGCCTATGCGTGAGTTTTCAAGGCGATGGCAGATGATCACCGAGACGATCACCAGCACCAGGAAGAGGTAGTAGTACATCGACACCGACGTCACTTCGAAACCCAGAAACTCGTGCGTCTTGCCAAGGTCGAACCCGAAAAACTTCATCGAGTCGATCTGGTTGATGCCCTTGGGCCCGTTGGTCAGGTTGATGGGACGGTCCAGGTTGTTCAGAAACACGCGGATGATTTCCCCAAAGCCCAATGTGACGATGGCCAGGTAGTCGCCGCGCAACTTGAGCGTGGGTGCGCCCAGAAGGATGCCGAAAAATCCGGCAAGTGCTGCGGCCATCGGTATCACCGCCCAGATCGGCAAATGCAGGCCATCGGGAAATTGAGTTGCAATCCAGGGAAAAGCGCTTGCCAGATGGGGAGACCCCAGCAGCGCGAACAGATACGCACCCACGGCAAAAAACGCGACGTAGCCCAGATCAAGCAGACCGGCATAACCAACCACAATGTTCAGGCCCAGCGCGAGCAGCACGTACAGCAAGGCCATGTCGACAATGCGAACCCAAGCATTGCCGCCCTGCTGCAGCAGCAAGGGCAGCACCAGCAGCGCCACCGCCACCACCAAAAAAGTAACCAGCTTGTTTGTCTTCATCATGATGCTCTCCTAAGCCCGATCCGCCACACGCTCGCCGAGCAGTCCCGACGGTCTGAGCGTGAGTACAAAAATCAGTACGATGAAAGCAAAGATGTCCGAGTACTGGCTGCCCAGCACGCCGCCTGTCAGCGGGCCGATGTAGCCCGCGCCAATCGCCTCGATCAGCCCGAGCAGGATGCCGCCCAGCACTGCGCCCCCCAGGTTGCCGATGCCACCGAAGACCGCAGCGGTGAAAGCTTTCAAACCCGGCAGAAAGCCCATGGTGTGCTGCACCGTGCCGTAGTTGGAGGCGTACATCACGCCGGCCAGCGCCGCCAGCACGGCACCGATGATGAAGGTGGCTGAAATCACGGTGTCAGGTTTGACGCCCATCAGGCCGGCAACGCGCGGATTTTCCGCGGTGGCGCGCATGGCGCGGCCCAGACGGGTGTAGTTGACCAGGTACATCAGGATGGCCAGCGACACCGCCGTCGCGCCAAGAATGAAAATCTGGGTCACTGTGATGACCGCACCGCCGATTTGCAGCGGCTCGGAAGGCAACAGCGTCGGATAGGGTTTGTAGTTGGGCTTCCAGATGATCATGGCCAGCGTCTGCAGCAGGATGGACATGCCGATGGCGGTGATCAGCGGCGCGAGCTTGGGCGAGTTGCGCAGCGGCCGGTAGGCTATTTTTTCGATCGCGAAATTAAGCGCGCCGCACACCACAAAAGCAATCAGCAGCGAGATGACGAGGATGACCCAGCCCGGCGTGCCAGGCATGGCCTCCTGCATCCAGACGATGATGGTCCAGCTGGTCAGTGCGCCCACCATCAGGACCTCGCCGTGGGCAAAGTTGATCAGGTTGATGATGCCGTACACCATGGTGTAGCCCAGCGCAACCAGCGCATACATGCTTCCCAGCACCAGGCCGTTGATGATTTGTTGAAGCAGAACTTCCATCGCGCACTCCCCGTTGAACAAGCACTCCCCCGCCGGGGGCGTCAATCTGCTAACAAAAAGCCCGCCTGCGGATGCGGCGAGCTGATGCGCAAATTGTAGCCACGGGTACCTAGCGAGAAACGCGCCAGAGTGCCTCTTTTCGCGGGGTAAACCCCTGAAAACTGGGTATTTCAGTGGGCCTGCCAGCCCGGGACGCTGCTAGTTCTGCTGCGCGTTTTTCTCGCGCAACTCCCGCAGCTTGTCGGCAATCCTGATCTCCAGGCCGCGGTTGACCGGCCGGTAAAACCCCGGCTCGGCCATGCCTTCGGGGAAATAGGTCTCGCCGGCCGCAAAACCGTCTTCCTCGTCATGGGCGTAGCGGTAGTTTTTGCCGTAGTCCAGATCTTTCATCAACCCGGTAGGTGCGTTGCGCAGGTGCAGTGGCACAGGCCGGGTGCCGTCTTTTTTCACCAGCGCCTTCGCTTCGTTGAAAGCCTTGTAGACCGCATTGGACTTGGGTGCCACCGCCAGGTAGATCACGCATTGGGCCAGCGCCAACTCACCTTCGGGTGAGCCCAGTCGTTCATACACCTCGGCGGCGTCCAGGGCCATGCGCAGGGCGCGCGGGTCGGCCAGGCCGATGTCTTCGCTGGCCATGCGTACCAGCCGCCGTGCCATGTATTTGGGCTCGGCACCACCATCGAGCATGCGCACCAGCCAGTACAGGGCGGCGTCCGGATCCGAGCCGCGCACCGATTTGTGCAGCGCAGAAATGGTGTCGTAAAACTGCTCACCGCCCTTGTCGTAGCGACGCATTTGCTGGCCCAGCACCTTGAGCAGCCAGGCTGCGGTCACCACGACGCTGGCGCCCTTTTTCTCACGCCGCGCTGCGACGTCAAGTGACTCCAGCGTGTTGAGCAGACGCCGCGCATCGCCATCAGCGTAGGCCACCAGTTGGTCAACGGCGTCGTCCGCTATGTTTTCAATAGCAGGAAGCAGCCGTCCCGAAAGGACGCGGGCAATGATTTGCTTCAAATCGCCGTCGCCCAGCGCCTGCAGCACATACACCGCCGCCCGCGACAGCAAGGCCGAGTTCACTTCGAAGGAAGGATTTTCGGTGGTCGCGCCTATGAAGGTGAACAGCCCGCTTTCGACATGCGGCAAAAAGGCGTCTTGCTGGGACTTGTTGAAGCGGTGCACCTCGTCCACAAAAACAATGGTGCGCTTGCCCTGCCCTTGCCAGATGCTGGCCTGCTCGACCGCCTCGCGGATGTCCTTGACACCGCCCAGCACCGCCGAGATCGAGATGAAGTGGGCATCAAAGCTGTGGGCCATGAGGCGCGCCAGGGTGGTCTTGCCGACCCCGGGCGGACCCCACAAAATGCAACTGTGTGGCTGGCCTGATTCGAAGGCGATGCGCAGCGGCATGTCTTCGCCCAGCAAGTGCTGCTGGCCTATCACCTCACCCAGGCTCTGGGGACGAAAGCGTTCAGCAAGGGGCGCCGCGGTTTTGGCATCCGCGCCATGACCGGTGAATGTCTCGGCGCCGCTGGCCATCACTGGCGAATCAGGTCCGCACCCGCTGGCGGCTTGAACTGGAAACCGGCCGCGCCCAGCGCTGGATTGATTTCAAAGTTGCTGAAGGTCATCAGCGATCGCTGTCCAAAACTGTCAAGAATTTCAAGCACGGCCAGTTCGCTGCCCTTGCCGGTTTCCCTGAAGCCCACGGTGATGCTTTGCACCTGGCCGTCTTTGGTTTTGGGCGTAGCCTGCACCCACTCCAGCCCACCCTTGTCGGGCTGGGGCACCAGGGTGAAGTCAGCTTGCAGGGCCTTGATGTCTGCAGCGGCGGCAATCACTGCCGCCGGCGTACCCTGAAGCACCTGGTTCAGCTTGCGCGAAGTGACCTGGTTGAGGTCCACATCATGCAGCCACAGGGTCTGCCCGTCCGAGACGATGCTCTGATCGAACGGTTTTTTGTAAATGAACTTGAAACGGTTGGGTCGCAAAAATTCGAAGCTGCCGCTCGATGTTTTGGTTTTGGCGGTCTGTCCGTCGCGGGGCGGGCTGGTCACCACCTGGGTAAAGGAAGCGCGGCCGCTTTTGGTGTTTTTGACAAAAGCCTCCAGGCTTTCCAGCCCGCTGACCGTGGTGACCTGCGCAGCGGCGCCCAGGCAAAACAATCCCAGCGCGCTGGCCATCAGGGCGCGGGTGGTGGCAGCGAGCAGGAGGCGGGATGGAGAGGGAAAGAGCATGGAGAGATGGGTCATGGCAGGTTCAGGTTCCGTGGGTGGCGATGCGGATAGGACTCTGTGCACCGTGAATGGTTGCCTGAACAATGTATAGCCTGGGTAAATGCCGCCGTGTCATCCTTCAGCGCGTGAGGGCACCAGAATTTCGCGCTGGCCGCTTCCCGACATGGCACTGATCATGCCGGACTTCTCCATCTCTTCAAGCAGCCGCGCAGCCCGGTTGTAGCCAATCTTCAGGTGCCGCTGCACCAGGGAAATGGAGGCCTTGCGGTTTTTGAGCACAATCTCGACCGCCTGGTCGTACATCGGGTCTTTTTCTGCATCCCCGTTGCCGCCATCGCCGAGCAGGTCGCCCTCGCCGTCCACGGTACCACCCTCAAGCACGCCGTCAATGTAGTTGGGCTCGCCCTGCTGCTTGAGGTAGGCGACCACCCGGTGAACTTCATCATCACTGACAAATGCGCCGTGCACCCGCACCGGAAAGCCTGTTCCGCTGGGCATGTACAGCATGTCGCCCATGCCGAGCAGGGCTTCGGCGCCCATCTGGTCGAGGATGGTGCGGCTGTCGATCTTGCTGCTGACCTGAAAGGACAGGCGGGTGGGAATGTTGGCCTTGATCAGTCCCGTGATCACATCTACGCTGGGGCGCTGGGTGGCCAGCACCAGATGGATGCCGGCAGCACGCGCTTTTTGCGCCAGACGCGCAATCAGCTCCTCGATTTTCTTGCCCACCACCATCATCAAGTCGGCCAGCTCGTCGATCACCACCACGATGTAGGGCAGCCGCTCCAGCGGTTCGGGCTGATCCGGCGTCAGGCTGAAGGGGTTGTAGACAAACTCGCCACGCGCCTTGGCTTCATCGATCTTGACGTTGTAACCGGCAAGGTTGCGCACGCCCATCTTGCTCATCAGCTTGTAGCGCTTTTCCATCTCGGCCACGCACCAGTTCAGTCCGTGCGCCGCCTGCCGCATGTCGGTCACCACCGGTGCCAGCAAATGCGGAATGCCTTCGTAGACGCTCATCTCCAGCATCTTCGGATCGATCAGCAGCAGACGCACATCACGCGCATCGGCCTTGTAAAGCAGGCTCAGGATCATCGCGTTGATACCGACCGATTTGCCGGAACCGGTGGTGCCCGCCACCAGGCAGTGCGGCATTTTGGCCAGGTCCGCCACCACGGGCGCCCCACTGATGTCCTTGCCCAAACCAATCGTGAGCATGGACCTGGCTTCGTTGTAGACCTGTGAGCCCAGAATTTCGCTCAGCTTGATGGACTGCCGTTTGGCGTTGGGCAATTCCAGCGCCATGTAGTTTTTGCCCGGAATGGTTTCGACAACGCGAATGGAGACCAGGCTAAGCGCGCGCGCCAGGTCTTTGGCCAGATTGACAATCTGCGCGCCCTTGACACCGGTGGCGGGCTCGATTTCGTAGCGGGTGATGACAGGCCCGGGCGCGGCTGCCACGACGCGCACTTCCACCCCAAAGTCCTTGAGTTTTTTCTCGATCAGGCGGGAGGTCATCTCCAGCGTTTCGGGCGCCACGGTTTCCTGCCGACCCAGGGCGCCGTCCAGCAGATCGACCTGCGGGAGCTTGGAGTCGGGCATCTCGCTGAACAGGGGTTTTTGGCGTTCCTTGGCCACCCGCTCGCTTTTGGGGATGTCGACCAGGGTGGGCTCGATCAGCACCGGAACCGGGTGGTGGACCTCGATCTCGGTGCGTTCGTCCTGCAGGGTTTCCTCGCGCTCCCGGGCGGCGACTCGGCCCACGGCCAGGTCTTCGGCGATTTCACGCTTTTCCCGGCGGGACTCGATCAATTCATCAATCCAGGCACCAGTACGCTGGGCCGTTTGGGCCCAGGAAAAGCCAAAAACCACCGACACCGCAATCACGCCAAGTGCGATCCAGACCAGCGCGGAACCGGTAAACCCCAGCCATTTCACCCCCGCGGGGCCCGCGAGATAGCCCAGGATGCCGCCCGCATGACCGGGCAGCTTGAACTCGAACCGGTACAGACGCGACCATTCCATGGCGGCGCTTGCCAGCAACAAGATCAGCAGGCAGGACCAGAATTTGGCGCGATCGGCTGCGCTGCGAGGGGCCGTTTCGCTGCGCAATCCGCGCGCCAGGGAGGCCAGCCAGGCGTGCACGCCGGCAGCCAGGGCCCACCAGATGGAGAATCCGCACAGGAAGTAGCTGGCGTCGGCCAACCCGGCGCCCAGGCGCCCGCCCCAGTTGCGCACACCTGCCTCGGCGGCCCGGGCGGCGCCCGCCGCATCGCTGCTGCCGGTGGTCGACCAGGCTGCATCCTGCGGGGAATAGCTGATGAGGGCCCCCAACCAGAAAAGCAGCGCCAGCAAGCCCAGAATGAGAGCCACCTCGTGGGCAAAGCGTTTCACAACGCCGGCGGGACCCGCGGCGGCAGTGTTTTTGGTGTTCAAAGTGTCCAGGGAATAAGTCATGCCACCACTGAGCTTACCTCAGTTGAAACAGCACCCACTGCACCTGAAAAGCCTGTTGCAGGAAGGATTTCAGCCCAGCGTATTGAGACGGTCCTTGACCCACATCGATCCATCCGTGCGGGTTTCGATGAAACCACGCTCTTCCAGGTCTTTCATGACGCGGCTGACCATCTCGCGGGATGCACCGACCATCTTGGCCAGGTCCTGCCGCGATACCTTGTCGCGGATCACGGTGTTGCCCTCACGGTCTGGCACCGCCGACTCCAGCAGCGCGCGCGCCACACGGCCATAAACGTCCATCAGCGCCAGGGATTCAATCTTGCGGTCGGCCTGGCGCAGGCGCTGCACCAGGCCATTCATGACAGCGTAGGCCATGGAGCTGTTTTCGGGCAGACAGCCAATAAACTCGGGCCGCCCCACCACCAGCACGTCGGTCTGGACCTCGGCGCGGACCGTGGCCGAATGGGGCGCGTTGTCGATCAGGCTCATCTCGCCCACATAGTCACCCGGGTGCATGGTGGCCAGAATCACCTCGCGGCCCCGGGCGTCGGTCGTCATGACCCGGGCGCGGCCGGTGAGAATAATGGACAGGGCGTTGGACTGTTTGCCCTGCTCGACCAGGGCTTCGCCGCGTTTGTAGCGGCGCTTGACCACCGCCCCGGCAACCAGCTCAGCCTGAGCCGATGTCAGCATCGAAAAAAGCGGCACCCGGCGAATCAACTCCAGGTTAGAGACCATCGTCGTCATACCAATCTCCTCCAAACCACACCGCCGACTTGACCGGGCACGAGTTCTTACAATGACGCGTGTTTGTTCCTGCCATTTTCAAAGCCAGGGCTTTTAAAACCCGGGCTCGGCACCACTCTAACTGAGTTCCCTCGTCTTCCCAATCAGATTTGCCATGCAACATTCTAAAGTTCTCATCCTCGGGTCCGGTCCTGCGGGCTACACCGCTGCAGTCTATGCCGCGCGCGCCAATCTCAACCCCGTGCTGATCACCGGTATCGCACAGGGCGGCCAGCTCATGACCACCACCGATGTGGACAACTGGCCCGCCGATGCGCAGGGCGTGCAGGGGCCGGATCTGATGCAGCGTTTTCTCGAGCATGCAGAGCGCTTCAAGACGAAAATCATTTTTGACCACATCAACAAAGTCGACTTTTCCAAACGCCCCTTCACGCTGACAGGCGACAGCGGAACCTACACCTGTGATGCCCTGATCATTGCGACCGGCGCTTCTGCCAAATACCTGGGCCTGGACTCCGAGACCGCCTTCATGGGCCGGGGTGTCTCGGGTTGCGCAACCTGCGACGGTTTTTTCTACCGCGATCAGGAAGTCTGCGTGGTCGGCGGCGGCAACACTGCCGTCGAGGAAGCGCTGTATCTGTCCAACATCGCCAGCAAGGTCTACCTCGTGCACCGGCGCGACAAGTTCAAGGCCGAGGCCATCCTTATCGACAAGCTGCATGAAAAGGTGGCGGCGGGCAAGATCGAGCTGAAATTGCACCAGACCCTGGACGAGGTGCTGGGCGACGCCTCAGGCGTCAACGGCGTCCGGCTCAAAAGCGCCAAAACGGAGGCGACCGAAGACCTCAAGCTGCAGGGCTGCTTCATCGCCATCGGCCACCAGCCCAACACCGACATTTTTGCCGGCCAGCTGGAGATGAAGGACGGCTACATCATCACCAAAACGGGGCTTCAGGGGTTTGCCACCATGACCAGCGTCCCCGGCGTGTTTGCCGCCGGTGACGTGCAGGACCATGTGTACCGGCAGGCGATCACCAGCGCCGGAACCGGCTGCATGGCGGCGCTGGATGCGCAACGCTTTCTGGAACAGAGCTAGAGCCCCCACGGTCGCTCACTTCGTGTAGCTCCCTGCCCCCCGAGGGGGCCGCCCCGCCTGCGGCCCGGCAAAGCCGGTTCCGCGGCTCGGACTGGCTTTTGGGTCTTGGGTACTTGAGGGGATGCGGTTTTCAGGCTATAATCGTTGGCTTAGCTGCGCATCCTCAGGGGGCCGGCATCCGATTTCTATTTTTTTACGGAGAGTGCTCATGGCACGCGTCTGTCAGGTAACGGGCAAAGGCCCGATGGTGGGAAACAATGTTTCTCACGCCAACAACAAAACCAAGCGCCGGTTTTTGCCCAATCTGCAATACCGCCGCTTCTGGGTCGAGACCGAAAACCGCTGGGTGCGCCTGCGCGTGACCAGCGCCGGTCTGCGCCTTGTCGACAAGCTCGGCATCGATGCAGTGCTGGTCGACCTCCGTGCCCGCGGTGAAATCTAAGCAAGGCAAGGAAAAAGATCATGGCTAAAGGCGCTCGCGAAAAAATCAAGCTGGAATCGACAGCCGGCACCGGTCACTTCTACACGACCACCAAAAACAAGAAGACCACACCCGACAAGATGCTGATCATGAAATTTGATCCGAAAGCACGCAAACATGTGGAATACAAGGAAATCAAGCTGAAGTAATTCGGCCTGATTCCGCGGTGCCTGCACCGCGCCAAAGAAACCCGCGGATGACCTCCAGCGGGTTTTTTTATGCCTGCCTCATAGGTCAACGGCATGGATCCCGGATCAAGCCAGGGATGGCGGTGACGGAATGGCGCTCGCATCACCCAAGAAAAAGCCGCAGCAGCTTTGCAGCTGGTGCGGCTCGGGAAAGCGGTACTTGGTCAGGCGCGTGCTGCGCGCAGCTTCATCGAAAACTCCTGCAGGGCAGCGATACCGCTTTCTTCGGCCCTGTGGCACCAGCCCTGCAAATCCGCGGCCAGTTGCTCGCGCGATGCGGAGGTTGTCAGCCACATCTGGCGCAACTCTTCGCGCATGGTCACCATCTTGTCGAGCACAGGGTGCTCGGCGCGGGCTTGGGCAAGTTGGGGTTTGGCAGCGTCAGGCACCTTGTCGTCGTCGCGATGCAGCCAGCGATTGGCGGTCTTGAGCACCGAGATATCAGCTTTGCGGGCCTTCAGAGCTTCCAGCTCCAGCTTGCCGGCGCGACGCAATTCACGGGCAAAACCAGCCATCACTTCGTAACGATGGGCAATCAGGGCCTCAAGGGTTTTCTCGTCGGCCACCGGTTGAATACTGCCAAGCTGAAGCTTGGGCGGCACCTTTTTGACGGTGGCCAGGCCCATTTTTTCCAGCGCGCGGATGTAACCCCAGCCAATGTCAAACTCGTAAGGCTTGACCGAAAATTTGGCCGATGTCGGATAGGTGTGATGGTTGTTGTGCAACTCCTCACCGCCAATCATGATGCCCCAGGGCGAGATGTTGGTGCTGGCGTCGGGCGCCTCGAAATTGCGGTAGCCCCAGTAGTGACCGATGCCGTTGATGATGCCTGCGGCGGTGACCGGGATCCAGGCCATCTGAACCGCCCAGACGGCCAGACCGGCCACACCGAACAATGCCAGGTTGATGATCATCATCAGGCCCACGCCTTGCCAGCTGAAGCGAGAGTAGAGATTGCGCTCAACCCAGTCGTTCGGCGTGCCGTGGCCATACTTGGCCATGGTTTCCTTGTTCTTGCTTTCCGCGCGGTACAACTCGGCACCCTCCCAGAAGACCTTTTTGATGCCGAAGGCCTGTGGGCTGTGCGGATCTTCAATGGTTTCGCACTTGGCGTGGTGCTTGCGGTGAATCGACACCCATTCCTTGGTGACCTGGCCCGTACCCAGCCAGAGCCAGAAGCGGAAAAAATGCGCCGGGATGGCGTGCAGGTCCATCGCGCGGTGCGCCTGATGGCGGTGCAGGTAAATCGTCACGCTGGCAATGGTGATGTGAGTCGTCACCAACGCATACAGCACAATTTGCCACCAGGTGGCGGCTACCAGACCATGGGCCAGCCAGTCGAGGGCGGCGTCAAACAAAATCATGAGTGTCCTTTAAACAGAATCTGTACAAAGTCCGCGCAGGCAGGTACACCGCAGCGGACTTGTCCCTTATTGTAAATGCGACCAGGCAATCCACCAAATTCACGGCCTGTTGCCAGCCGATCCGTGCGGCACAAGTAGCCAAAACCGCATCTTTTTATCGAACGTCGGTCTTTACACGTCTTTACGCCGCTAAATCCCGGGATTTTTTTGCCATACCGCGGCAAAAAATCCGTCAGTTCCATGCCGGTTGGGCCACAAGCGCAAATAGGGGCCGCTGCACAAGTCCGCTGCACCTTCCACTCCAAGATGCGTCAAAAGCCCGGCGGATTCAAGAGGCGTGAAGTCTTTATTTGCGGCGGTAAACGCCTCGGCAATCAACTCGTTTTCAGCACGCAAGACACTGCAGGTGGCGTAAACCAGCCGTCCGCCCGGTTTCAGCAGACGCGCTGCACTTTGCAAAATCGCAGCTTGCTTGGCGGTCAGCTCTTCGATGGCTTTCGGGCTTTGACGCCACTTCAGGTCAGGGTTGCGGCGCAAGGTGCCCAGGCCTGAGCAAGGCGCGTCGATCAGCACCCGGTCGATCTTGCCGGCCAGGCGCTTGATGCGGTCATCGCGCTCATGCGCAATCGCCACCGGGTGAACGTTGGACAGCCCGCTGCGCGCCAGCCTCGGCTTGAGCGCGTCAAGCCGATGGCCAGAAGTGTCAAAGGCGTACAAGCGTCCGGTGTTACGCATGCTGGCACCCAGGGCCAGGGTTTTGCCACCGGCGCCCGCGCAAAAATCAACCACCATCTCACCGCGTTTGGCATCAACCAGCAAGGCCAGCAGTTGGGAGCCTTCGTCCTGCACCTCGATGGCGCCGCGGGTGAAGGCGTCCAGCTTGTTGAGCGCAGGCTTGCTGCTCAAGCGCAAGCCCCAGGGCGAAAACGGCGTGGCCACCGTCTTGAGGGCAGCTTTTGCCAGCTCCTTCTGCACATCGGCCCGCTTGTCCTTGAGTGTGTTGACCCGAAGGTCAAGACCCGCAGGCGCATTGAGGCTTTCTACCAGTGGCCAGAAGTCATCGCCCAGTTGCTCCTTGAGCGGCGCGACCAGCCACTCAGGCAGGTTGTGCCTGTGCAGCTCCATCAGGTCGGCTGGCTTGACCTGGTCGCAGCGGGCGAGCCAGTCTTTTTCTGCCTCGGTCAGCGCGCCCAGCAAAAAGTCGCGCTCTGCCGCAAAGCCCAGGATGGCCAGCCGCCGCTCGGGTGGGCCACTGCCGTGCTGGGCCAGGTAGGTGTAAAGATTTTTCTTGCGCAGCACGCCATAAATCGTCTCTGCCACCGTCGCCCGCTCGCGCGGCCCCAGGCGCTGCTCACGGAAATGGCGTGAGACCACCATGTCGGCGGGGTGGTCGAATTTGAGAACCTGCTTGAGAAGCGTGGAACAACTGTCGAGTAAGGCGTTAGGATGCATGTCCCCATTGTCCCACCGCAGGCCGCCAGCAGTCCCTTGCGCTCTGGCTCAACCCTCTTGCCCACCATGACTGACACCCTGCCCCCTCTTGTGACCACCGCACCCGGTATCTATCGCCACTACAAGGGTTTGATGTACGAAGTGGTGGGCACAGTCCGTCACAGCGAGAGCATGGAGCCGATGACGCTTTACCGGGCCTTGTATGGTGACAAAGGCCTTTGGGTGAGGCCGGCCGCGATGTTCAACGAGGACGTGGTGATTGAGGGAATACGCCAGCCGCGTTTCGCCCGGCAGACCGGATAAGGCAGGCAAGACCTGGTCACCGATAATCGTGGGTTATGTCCGAAACCACCGAAATCGCCAATATCTCGCAGCAGGTCAAGCGCCGCCGCACCTTTGCCATCATTTCCCACCCTGACGCCGGCAAAACCACACTGACCGAAAAACTGCTGCTGTTCTCGGGCGCGATCCAGATCGCAGGCAGCGTGAAGGCGCGCAAGGCAGCGCGCCACGCCACCTCTGACTGGATGGAGATTGAAAAGCAGCGCGGCATCTCGGTGGCCTCGTCGGTCATGCAGATGGAATACCGCGACTGCGTGATCAACCTGCTGGACACTCCGGGCCACCAGGACTTCTCCGAAGATACCTACCGCGTGCTGACAGCGGTGGACGCGGCGCTGATGGTGATTGACGCCGCCAACGGCGTTGAGCCCCAAACCCGCCGCCTGCTGCAGGTTTGCCGCGCCCGCAACACGCCCATCCTGACCTTTGTCAACAAGATGGACCGTGAGGTGCAGGACCCGATGAGTGTGATGGACGAGATCGAACGCGAGCTCGGCATGACCGTCGTGCCCTTCACCTGGCCGGTCGGCATGGGCAAGCTGTTTCATGGTGTGTACGACAGGCGCGAGGACCGCATGCGCGTCTTCAGCCCCGGCGAAGAAAAAGCCGGCGGGGACGATGAAATTCTCGCTGGCCTGGACAATGCTGAAGCGGCGAAACGCTTCGGCGCAGAGTACGCACAGGCTCGGGGCGAGATTGAACTGGTGGCTGGCGCCACGCCGGAATTCAATCGCGAGGAATTCCTGGCCGGAAAGCAGACACCCATGTTTTTTGGCTCGGCGATCAACAACTTCGGCGTACAGGAGGTGCTGGACGCCCTGGTCGATCTGGCGCCGGCGCCATCTGACCGCCAGGCCATCCAGCGTGTGGTCCATCCGGAAGAAAAAAAGTTTTCAGGCGTGGTGTTCAAGATCCAGGCCAACATGGACCCCGCCCACCGCGACCGCATTGCATTTTTGCGTGTGGCCAGCGGAGAATTCACACGCGGCATGCGTCTGAAGGTGGTGCGCAGCGGCAAAGAGCTGCGGCCCAACACGGTGGTGAGCTTCATGAGCCAGCGCCGCGAGTTGCTGGACACCGCCTTTGCGGGCGACATTATCGGCATTCCCAACCACGGCGTGCTGCAACTGGGCGACACACTGACAGAGGGCGAATCCCTGCAGTTCACCGGCCTGCCCTTTTTCGCACCCGAGATGTTCCGCGCGGTCGAAGTCGCCGACCCCCTGCGCAGCAAGCAACTGCGTGCCGGTCTGACACAACTGGGAGAAGAAGGCGCCATCCAGGTCTTCCGGCCCATCGCTGGTTCGCTGCTGCTGCTCGGCGCCGTCGGTCAGTTGCAGTTCGAAGTGGTTGCCCACCGGCTGGAGCATGAATACGGCGTCAAGGCCCGCATCATGGGCAGCCAGTTCAACCTGGCGCGTTGGGTCACCTGCGATGACCCGAACGAGTTGAAAAAATTCATGGATGCCAACTCACATCGCGTGGCGCTCGATGCCGTGGATGCACCGACCTTGCTGGTCGATCACAGCGCCACCTTGCGTGCCGTTGAGCAGCAGTGGCCCAAGATCAAATTCCACGCTCTGCGCGAGCATGCAGGACTGGTGTTTCAGTCAAAAATTTAGCGCCCTCCAGTGAGTCAGGGCGCGATTTGAAGCTGCACTGACTCGAGCAACACAAAATGCGCGGGGCGCCCTTTTTCGCGCTTGCCATCATCGCTCACGATGACGACGTGCGCCACGCCGTCGATCACCGCTGAGCTCACTCCTTCTGCACGTTCCAGGTGCTTCAATCCCGGAACAGAGACACGGCGTGGGGGCGACAGCGGCTGGCCATTCCAAAACCAGAGGGCGAAAGCCTCGTCCACCAGAGATGCCGGGCCGCTGATGACCAGATAGCCATTGAGCGAAGCGATGAAGGCCATGCCGCGGATGCCATGGCCCTTTAGGTCGAGTTTGAGCAAATCCGCCGATACACGCGGCGCTTCTTCGGCCTCGAAAATTCCGGACGGGTTGTCAACTCGGGCAACGAGTGCCGCGCCATCCATCAGGGGGCTGCGAAAACCCACGAGCAGGTGTTGACGGTCGGGCGTGATTTCCAGCGCCTCGATATTCAACCCGCCATCTGATTTGACGTCCTCCACCAATGCTGCGGTCGCCAGCACCGGATGCGCGGCGACCAGAGCAGCCTTGAGCCCGCCAACAACAAGCGGGTCAAGAACCTTGTCTCCCTCGACCCGAAACCGGACCAGCTTGTCGCGTGATTTTTTCTCTTCTCCGTCATCGTCGCGTGAATGCGATGTAACTGCGTAAAGAAAACCCTGCCTGTCCGCCGTCAATCCCTCCAGGTCGTCGAGCTTCCAGAAAGGCTGACCGCCCTCAAACCAGCCTGGCCCCATGGCCTTGCTCTTGACAGTGCCATCTTTGGCAAGACTGACCAGGCTGAACGGGTGCTCTTTTTCATCCTCGACCACCAGAAAGCGTCCGTCGGGAAGCTGCTGAATGGCCGATGGTTCGTAAAGGCCTGTCAGTGGCAGGAACTGGGGCGGGGCAGGCATGGCTGTTCTCGGGAGAGTGTTTGGACCTTCACTGTATAGACAAACCCGATCCAGCCTCCCGCTTTACTTCGCTTTCAGCAAGTCTGCGACTTCCAGGAGGATGAGCTCGTTGTCGTCGGCCTTGTTGGCGTCGCGGCTGCTGGAAAACGGGAGGTTGTTGTCGTTGCCCACCACGATGTGCCTGTCATCGACGACATCGACGTTCTCGATGGTGAAGAAGGGAAAAGTCAACACACCGTTGTTCAGCGGTTTGCGGGCCAGCTTGTTCGGGTCGGCAATGGCCATCAAATCGATGTAGCCGATTTTGCGCAGGGGGCCACCCACATTGGCGTCCGCCAGCTCCACCTTGTAAACGCGCTTGAATTTGGCGAGGTCGTGAAAGCAATCGGTGCGCTTCTGCCCTTCCGGGCAAGCCTTGTCAGTGGTGCCTTCACCGTTGTCGCGCTCGATGATCAGGCCGGTGGTGGCGTCAATCATATTGAAGTCGCCGATCGCGTGGCCATTGCCTTCCAGCACGTACTTCCAGTGGCGGCCCGTCCAGGATTCGCTTTTGACATCGAATTCAAGGACGCGCAAATAATCCTTGCCCTCGAGATTTTCATTGGCCTTGGTGGATGCGTTCCACAGCGCGCCTTCCAGCAAGGCATACAGTTTGCTGCCATCTTTGGAAGCGGCCATGCCTTCAAAACCCCTGGAGCGACGCACCTGGAAATCAACTGCGCCACCAGGGGCGCCTGGCGTTGTCACAGCCGGGTGATCTGGCGAGCGGACCGCTTTGCCGTCCACCATGGTTTCGAACACCGCCAGCACTTTGCCCTTCATGTCGGTCTTGATCAACCAGGGGCCCAGCTCGTCGCCAATCCAGAGTGCGCCACCTGCAAGCTGAAAGCTCTCGGTATCAAAATCGCTTCCCGTCAGATAGCGTTTTTTTGTGCCTTCCTGAACAATGCGAAACGGAACCTTTTTGTCGGGGTCGTGCAGAAAAATGGTTTCCAGCCGCTTCATGGTGCCGCTCTTGAAATCGATGGCGTAGCGGTTCAGGTACAGCATGGTGTCCGGCGAATTGGCCTTGGAGCCAAAGCCGTTGTCCGTCAGAATCCAGAAGCTGCCGTCCGGCATTTTCTTGATGCCGGAGTGCCCCTGTACAGGCTGGCCCTTGAAGGGCAGGAACACGCCTGTCGGGCGGCCGGCCGAGAGGCCTTCCACCGACCCAAGGGCTTCCACACGTTTGCCTGTGGTGAATTTTCCGGTGACCTTGAGATCGTCAGAAGCGTCTTTGGGCGCGGAGATGAAAGACTGAGCGGGCATCACCACGTGGCCTGCGAGCGTCGCGGGAAAGGCGGTTTGCGCAGAGACTGAAGCTGACGCCAGTACAGCAGACACAGCGAACATGACAGACAGTGGACGGGTGAAAAGCCGGGGAGCAATGCGGGAGACGTGCATGAATTCCTCCTTGTTATAAGAAGGCACATCTTGCGCAGGCCATGTGACGGCCGCGTGACGCCGCCGGACCAAAAAAAATCCGCGCGCAGATCAACTGCGCGCGGACTTGCGTCGAGGCAGAGGCCTGGATTATTTGGGCAACAGCACCTTGTCGATGACGTGGATCACGCCATTGGACTGGTACACATCGGCGATCGTCACGGTGGCGGAGCCCCCTTTTTCATCGGTCACCATCACTTTGCCGCCCATGGTTTTTGCAGTCAGCGTACCGCCAGCAACGGTCTTGAGTGATGCAGAACCTTTGCCATCCGCAACGGCTTTGGTCAACGCGGCTGCGTCCATCTTGCCTGCCACGACGTGGTAGGTGAGGATGCCGGTCAGCATGCCCTTGTTTTCAGGCTTGAGCAGGGTGTCTACCGTGCCAGCCGGCAAGGCGGCAAATGCGGCGTTCACAGGTGCGAAGACAGTGAAAGGGCCCGCACTTTTCAGTGTGTCCACCAGGCCCGCAGCCTTGACGGCAGCGACCAGTGTGGTGTGGTCTTTGGAGTTGACAGCGTTGTCAATGATGTCTTTGGAAGCCAGCATGGGCGCGCCGCCCACCATCACTTGAGCGAAGGAAGATGCGGCAGTCAGGGACATCGCGATGGCCAGGCCAATGGATGCGAGTTTGTGTTTCGTTTGCATGAAATACCCTTTGGTGAAGTTGAACAGTGAGCCGACGTCCACGTATGGAAATCAACCGGCTGTGCTGAATACGGTTGCCCATCGCAACTGGATTCATCACGGGTTCAACCCGTCATCGCAAAGGGGTAATCAGATGTAAGGCGCGCCGTTGCGGGCGCCGTGCAATCAAGGCTGGCTTTGCAGCCAGTCGGCAATGGCCTGCGGATAAAGCAGGTGCTCCTGCACCAGCACGCGCGCAGCCAGCGCCTCGGCAGTATCGCCCGGCAACACAGGCACCACTGCCTGCGCCAGCATGGGGCCATGGTCCAGTTCCGCCGTGACCTGGTGCACGGTTGCGCCTGCTTCAGTGCAGCCCGCGTCTATCGCCCGCTGATGCGTATGCAGCCCCGGAAAGGCCGGCAGCAACGAAGGATGGATGTTGATCAGCCGGCCCGCATAGTGGGCTACAAAACCAGGCGTGAGTATGCGCATGAAACCGGCCAGCACCACCAGCGCGGGTTGGTAGCCGTCGATCAATTGCATCAGCGCCGCATCAAAGCTTTCTCGGGAATCAAAAGCCTTGTGGTTGAGCGCCCCGGTGGCAATGCCCAGGGACTGCGCCAGTTGCAGGCCTTTGGCCTCGGGCTGGTTGCTGATGACGGCTGCTATACGGGCTTTGAAGCGCTTGTCCCAGTCCTGCTGCTGCGCGGCGTGGGCAATGGCCGCCATGTTGGAGCCACCCCCGGAAATCAGGATGACGATGTTTTTCTGCTGAAAGGACATGGCTTAGTTTAGCGGTGGCTTTGCCAGCGCAAACAGCGCCAGCGACACCATGCCCATGACCACCAGCATCCACAGAAGGCCCGTGTAACCCCCCAGCCCAATCAAGGCCCAGGCCGTGAGAAATGGCGCCGCCGCGCGGGTGCACAGCGCGATGCCGGACATGGCGCCACTGATACGCCCCACATGCGCATGGCCATAAAAGTCCGGCACGATGTTGCTGCGCACGATGGTGATCAGGCCGTTGGCTACGCCAAACAGCACTGCAAAACCGACCAGCACCGGGCCACGCTCGCCCAACGCGAATATCCCCAGCGAGACCGGAAACAGCGCCAGCACCATCACGCCCAGGGTACGGTGGCTGAGCGGCCGGCCCAGCCACAAAAAGGCAAAGCGGCCGGCCACCTGCGCGGGACCAAACCAGACCATCACCGCCACAGCTTCGGCTTGCGTCAAGCCTTTGGCCTCAAACGCAGGCATGAGATGGGCCCAGATGGTAGACAAGGCAAAGGCATAAAGCGTGAAAGTCCCTGTCAGCAACCAGAAGGCGCGCCCCCTGAGTGCCTGGCGCAAGGTGGAGTGGTCCGGCAGGGCCCCACCGGCCGGCGCAGCAACTGCGGTTGCAGGGAGCTTCCACGGCTGGCGCAGAACCCACGCGTGCAAGGGAGCCACTGCCAGCAGCACCCCTGCCAGCACCACCAGCGCTTGCCGCCAGCCCAGCGCCACCAGCAGCCAGGCCACCACCGGAAAGGACAGCGTGCTGGCAAAACCACCCACCAGGGTGATGGTGGTGATGCCCTGCCGGTAACGGTCCGGAAAACGTTTGGTGATCTCGCTGAAAGCCGGCTCATACAGCGTCATGGCCATGGCCAGGCCGAGGATGGCCCAGGCTGCGTACAGCAGCGGAAGGCTGTGCGCCTGCGACCACAGCGCGCATCCGGCAGCGCCCAGCAAGGCGCCACCTGCCAGCACCGCCCGTCCCCGGCCCTGGTCAATGGCAGCGCCCACCGCATACGTGGCCAGTCCCCAGACCATCAAACCCAGGGTGAAAGCGCCCATGATGTCGGGCTGGCTCCAACCCATGTCGCGCTGCATGGGCAGCACAAATGAGGAAAAACCGTAATACATCACCGCCCAGACAAGGATCTGGCCAACACTGAGGGCGCTGATGATGGTGCGATAAGACGGCAAGATGTCCCGATTATCGTCAGGACACCAGGTCAGGCATTTGTCCCAACTGAGACTTGAAATTCTGAACGACCGTGCTAAAACCTCTGCAGTTGTTGTAATTGATGGAGACATCCTCATGGATTTGGCTTTCACACCCGAAGAACAGAAATTTCGCGAAGACATACGTGCATGGGTTCATGCCAGCTTGCCTGCCGACATTTCGCACAAGGTTCACAACGCCCTGCGCCTGTCGCGTGATGACATGCAGCGCTGGGCAAAAATCCTCGGCAAAAAAGGCTGGCTGGGTCACGGCTGGCCCAAGGAATTTGGCGGCCCCGGCTGGAACGCCGTTCAAAAACATTTGTTTGAAGAAGAATGCGCGCTCGCCGGCGCGCCCCGCGTGATTCCTTTCGGGCCGGTGATGGTGGCGCCGGTCATCATGGCCTTCGGCACGCCCGAGCAGCAAAAACGGTTTCTGCCTGGCATCAGCAGTGGCGAGGTCTGGTGGAGTCAGGGCTACAGCGAGCCGGGCTCAGGCTCGGACCTGGCCTCGGTCAAATGCCGCGCAGAGCGCAAGGGCGACAAATACATCGTCAACGGCCAGAAAACCTGGACCACGCTGGGCCAGTACGGTGAGTGGATTTTCTGCCTGGTGCGTACCAGCACAGAGGGCAAACCGCAAACCGGCATTTCTTTCCTGCTGATCGACATGAAGTCCCCCGGCGTCACCGTGCGGCCCATCGTCCTGCTGGACGGCGAAGCTGAAGTCAACGAGGTGTGGTTTGACAATGTCGAAGTGCCCGCAGAGAACCTGATTGGCGAAGAAAACAAGGGCTGGACCTACGCCAAACACCTGCTGAGCCACGAACGTACCAACATCGCCGACGTCAACCGCGCCAAGCGCGAACTGGAGCGCTTGAAGCGCATCGCCAAAGCCGAAGGCGTTTACGAAGACGCACGCTTTCGTGACGAGGTCGCCAAACTGGAAGTCGACGTGGTGGCGCTGGAAATGCTGGTGCTGCGGGTCTTGTCGGCTGAAAAATCGGGCAAGAATTCGCTGGACATCGCCGGCCTGCTGAAAATCCGCGGCAGCGAAATCCAGCAGCGTTACAGCGAGCTGATGATGCTGGCCGCAGGCCCCTACAGCCTGCCCTTTATTGAAGAGGCGATGGAAGCCGGCTGGCAGGGCGACTTTCCCGGCGGCCTGCCCGGCGATGCGCCGCTGGCCTCGACCTACTTCAACATGCGCAAGACCACGATTTACGGCGGCAGCAACGAAGTACAGCGCAACATCGTGTCGCAGTTCGTCCTCGGCTGACCGCACAACAACCAGATTTGGAGAACAGCATGGACTTTGATTTTTCTGACGACCAGGAACAACTGCGTGACGCGGTCCGTAAATGGGTGGACAAGGGCTACGACTTCGAGCGCCGCCGCGGTATTGTCAAAGCCGGTGGTTTCTCGCGCGAGGTCTACACCCAACTGGCTGAACTGGGCCTGTGCGGCCTGTACGTTCCTGAAGCCAACGACGGCATGGGCATGGGACCCGTTGAGGGCATGGTGGTGATGGAAGAGCTGGGCCGTGGCATCGTGATTGAACCGCTGGCGCAAAGCCTGATCAGCGGCGCCGTGCTGGCTGCCTATGCGCCGGATGCCGTCAAGACGGCGTGGCTTCCGAAAATTGCCAGCGGCGAGGCCCTGGTGGTCCTGGCCAGCCAGGAGCGTGTGGCCCGTTACCGGCTCGATGTTTGTGAAGCAAAAGCGACATCTGCCCAGACGGGATGGACAGTGAGCGCTATCAAAAGCATAGTACCTGCCGGCGACCATGCGGATGCCTTCGTTGTGCCCGCGCTGGCCAACGGCAAGATTGCGCTGTTTCTGGTGGAGCGCACGGCTGCCGGTGTCAGCACCCGCGGCTACGGCACACAGGATGGCGGCCGGGCCGCCGATGTGACGCTCAAGGATGCGCCTGCCACGCTCATCACGCTGGACGGCCTGACTGCGCTGGAGCACGCGGTGGACATCGGCATTGCCGCCACCTGCGCCGAGGCGGTCGGTGTAATGGACAAGACCCTGGCCATCACCGTCGAGTACATGAACACCCGCAAGCAGTTTGGCGTGGCCATCAGCAGCTTTCAGGCACTGCGCCACCGTGTGGCCGACATGAAAATGCAGCTGGAGCTTGCACGCTCCATGAGTTACTACGCCTCGCTCAAGCTCAACGCCCCCGCGGATGAACGCCGCGCCGCGATGGCCCGCGCCAAATACCAACTGGGTAATTCCATGCGTTTTGTCGGCCAGCAGGCGGTGCAGCTGCACGGCGGCATTGGTGTGACTGATGAGTACATCGTCAGCCACTATTTCAAGCGCCTGACACAAATGGAAATGACTTTTGGCGACAGCCTGCACCATCTAGGTGAAGTCTCGGCCAGAATGCAGGACACCGCAGGCGTCTTCGCCTGAGCCTGGCCCCCACGGTCGTTCGCTTCGCGTAACTCCCTGCCCCCCGAGGGGGCCGCTGCGCCTGCGGACTGGCGGAGCCAGATCCGCGGCCCCTGCTGGTATAAGGCAGACACGCGTTCTCCTCCTGGCCGCTTGTCCCTGTTAAACCGTTGCGAGACAACCATGACCTCACGCCGCATCGCCATCGCCACCCTCGCCAGCACGCTGCTTCTGGCGGCATGCGCCACCGGACCTGAATTCGAGGCACACCCGCCGATTGTTTTTGTGCACGGCAATGGGGACACTGCAGCCCTGTGGCAAACCACGGTCTGGCGTTTTGAATCCCAGGGCTGGCCGCGTGATCGCCTGCATGCGATTGACCTGCCCTACCCCCTGGCGCGTGACGACGACAGCGTGGCCCAGCCAGGACGAACGTCGACCGCCGAGCACATGGCCTGGCTGAAGTCGGAAGTCGACAAAGTCCTGCGAACCACCGGCGCACGCAGGGTGGTACTGGTGGGCAACTCGCGCGGCGGTTACGCCATTCGCAACTACATCCAGAACGGCGGTGGCGAGCGGCGCGTGAGCCACGCCATTCTGGGTGGCGTGCCCAACCACGGCGTCTGGGCCATCAAGGGCTTTCGTGAGGGCAACGAGTTCTCGGGCACCGGGCCATTTCTGACCGCACTCAATGCGCCAAAAAATGCAGCCGGCGACGAGGTGACCGGGCCGGTCCAATGGCTGACGATTCGCTCAGACAGCAACGACAAGTTTGCCCAGCCTGACGGGGTGTGGATAGGCGCCAGAGGCACACCTACCCGGGTCGGCTTCGACGGGCCAGCGCTCAAGGGCGCAAGCAACACGATGATCCCGCGTGTGGACCACCGCGAGACCTCTTTCTCGCCTGCAGCTTTTGAGACGACCTACCGCTTCATCACGGGCAAAGCGCCGCAGACGGTGGCAATCCAGCCCGAAGCGACACCGGTGCTCAACGGCAAAGTCAGTGGCCTGGGCTTGCGGCCTGCAGACCCCAACTCCGGCAACTACGCCAACAACCTGCCCCTGCCGGGCGCACAAGTCTCGGTCTACGCCACCGATGGCGCCAGCGGCGCGCGCATAGGGAATGCGGTGCACAACAAGACGGTGGGCGCTGACGGGATGTGGGGTCCTTTTAACGGGCAACCGGGCGTGCAGTATGAATTTGTCATCAGCGCACCGGGCTACGCCACCACCCATATCTACCGCAGCCCCTTCCCACGCTCCAGCAACATCGTGAACCTGCGCGCCGACCGTCTGGCCGAGGCCGACAAAAGCGCGAAGTCGAGCATCACGCTGACACGGCCCAGAGGTTACTTTGATGCCGTGCGCGACAAAATGCGTTTTGACGGTAAAGCTGCTCTGCCGGGTGTTCCGCCCGCGGGTGCGGGTGTGTCCAGTTCAAAAATCAACCTGAGCCAGGACGGCAACCGTCCGATTTCAGCGGAATTCAATGGAGAAAAAATCACTGGCCGGACCTGGCCGGTGGCAGACAACCACCTGGTTGTGTTGGAGCTGACTTACTGAGTTTTTGAAGAACTTGCTGGCCAGCATGAGGCCCGCACACACCGAGCATGCTATCGTTTTAGTAGCTACCGACGCTCATCACTAAAGGGCTAGAGACAAATTTGACGTGTAAGTTGTCTGTGCCAGCCTTGTCGGGCTGTGTGCCTCGTTCATCGCTGCGTGCCGGGTACACGGCTGGAGGCGTCAACTACGCCTCGATATAACGATAGGCGCATTTTGAGCAGCGCACTAGCTGCTCGGCGTGCTGTATTCAATGTTGTACTGAGCGGCGAAGGCTCGGAGTTCATCCGAATCCACTCCAGCATGCTTCAAATACATAGAAACAATATCAATCCGTTCTTTGGAAAGCGTAGTCTCGAAACCTTTCTCAATCATTCGTTCATACCACCAACGAATCTCGTTCGGGTGTTGATTCCTTACATAGATACGATAGATATAGAAAGTGAACGCTGCGTCACCTATCTCTTTGAAATCATGAAACTTTAAATGATCAAGAAATAAATTTCCGCGCTCCGAGCCCATCGCGGAAATCATTTCTCCCACCAGAGCCGGCTTTACATTCAGAGCGCTTGCGATTGCTTTTTCCGCCTTAGCTTGAGCCGGAAAAATGGCACTAAAGATGGCTTGAAGCATCTTGTGACCTAGGACCGCCAACTCAAGCCAGCAGCCGCGAATTCTTCGGCACATGCGCCATCAAAAACTCCATCTGGTCCGCCAGGATGCGGCGGTTGCGCAGGATGAAGTCTTCCCACAGGCTGGGAACATAAGGCGTGTACAGCAGCGGCATCTGGGCCTGCTCGGGGGTGCGGCTGCTCTTGCGGTGGTTGCAGGCGCGGCAGGCGGTGACCACGTTCATCCAGGTGTCCACCCCTTTTTGGGCGAAGGGAATGATGTGCTCGCGGGTCAGGTCTTCTTCGTGAAAATGGTCGCCGCAGTAGGCGCAGACATTGCGGTCGCGGGCAAACAGTTTGCCGTTGGTCAGCCCCGGCTTGAGGTTGAAGGGGTTGATGTTGGGCACGCCCTTGGTGCCAATGATGCTGTTGACGGTGATGATGGACTGCAAGCCCGTGACCGCGTTGTGGCCGCCGTGGAAAGTGGCGACCTTGGCGCCCATCTCCCAGCGCACTTCGTCCGATGCATAGTGCAGCACGGCTTCTTCGAGGCTGATCCACGACTGTGGCAACCCCTGGGCTGAGAGCTTCAAGACCTTCAAACGAACCTCCAACATTTAAAAAAAACGCATGGAACCGGACTCAAACTGTCTGAGCCCTCAATATACCGTGAAATGATGACAATTCCATCCGCAAAAAGCCTGTACCCCCCTCAGGCCGCGCCAAACCGCCACCCGCCGCTATTAAAACGATAATCATGATCATGGGAATCGGTGGTTGACCGCTTATTGCTGCAAGGCTGACAGATGAATATGAATGATGAGGAAGTAAACCGGCTTGCCCGCGCGGCGAAGAGCGCTACGCACCCGATTGCACCGCCCTGGCGCGTGCTGGCTGCGTTGCTCCTCCTTGCGGGCATCAGCCCGCCGCGTCGTCACGCCTTGCCAGCCCACCCCATGACGGCCCACTCGAATGCGTCCAACCACCGATTCCCATGATGCAGATCTTTCGCGGCTACCACCATCCGGCACTGGCTTCGCAGTGCGCACTGACGATAGGCAACTTCGACGGCGTGCATCGCGGCCACCAGGCCATGCTTGCCCTGCTTAAAAATGAGGCACAACACCGCGGCGTACCCAGCTGCGTCATGAGCTTTGAGCCGCATCCGCGCGACTATTTCGCAGCAAGCGCGCGCAAGCCCGAACTGGCGCCCGCGCGCATTGCCACACTGCGGGACAAGCTGACTGAACTGGAGCGCTGCGGCATTGACCAGTGTGTGGTGTTGCCCTTCAATGCGCGTCTGGCATCCCAGCCCGCTGAGGGGTTTATCGAGGACGTGCTGGTCAAGGGCCTGGGGGTGCGCTACGTGCTGGTGGGCGACGACTTCCGCTTTGGCGCCAAACGCGCCGGCGACTACCCCATGCTGGACGCAGCGGGCGATCGCCTGGGTTTTGATGTGGCCCGCATGAACAGTTATGAAGTCAGCAACACCCGGGTGTCCAGCTCAGCCGTGCGCGAAGCATTGGGCCGCGGCGACATGACCCGGGTGGCCATGCTGTTGGGCCGCCCGTACAGCATTTCGGGCCATGTGGTGCATGGCCGCAAGCTGGGGCGCGACCTCGGCTTTCGCACCCTCAATTTGCGGTTTTCCCACTGGAAGCCGGCTGCCAGCGGTATCTTCGCCGTCCATGTGCACGGCCTGTCATCCCAGCCCCTGATCGGGGTGGCCAACCTGGGTATCCGGCCATCGCTGGACCCGAATGACGTCAATGGTGGGCGCGTGCTGCTGGAAACCCATTGCCTGGATTGGCCCGCTACCCTGGGGCCCGAGGGGGCATACGGTAAAATCATCCGGGTGGAACTGCTGCACAAACTGCATGACGAACTGAAGTACGACGGTCTGGATGCCCTCAAGACAGGCATTGCCAGGGACTGCGATGACGCACGCGCATTTTTCAGCGCCATGCACACCCAGACCAGCCGCCAGACCACACGCGACCGAATTTAGCGCTCGCGCGGCACCTGCGCCGCCGCTGAAGCCTGCCGGGGCACCGCCCCTGCAACATCCGACACCTTTGGGCACCACTCGGTGCCGATGGCCATGAAC
>JAKFXR010000095.1 GCA_021731285.1 Polaromonas sp.
TTAGCCCGAGTTTTTCCTGCAGTTGCTCTGCGGACCGCGTCGGCAGCATGCTGCGTGGCCTGGGAAGTGCCGAGGTTGAAAGCATCATTGCAGAGCGGGGCCGGGTTGATGTGGGCTGCGAATTTTGTGGTGCGCAGTACGGTTTCGATCCGGTCGATGCCGCGCAGATTTTCACCAGCCCGGGCCAGCAGATTCCACCATCGCCGACGGTGCAGTGATCAGGCTGCGCGCTGTGACAGAAGGTCGCTGAGCAGGCGGCGCTCGCACTGCGGATCGCTGCAGTTGTCGCAGGACCAGACCCAGGGCCTGGTGCTATCGGAGCCGCCACTTGTCTCGTCCAGTGCGGCCAGGGCATTGAGCAGGCGCTCCGGCCCCTGGCCGTAAATCACGCGGAAGGCTGTGCCGGTACGCCCGAGCTGTTGCCGCAAGCGCTGGTCGATGCCCGCAGCGTCGCGCCCCGCATCATCTTGCGGGCCCCCATCCAGCCCCATCAGCAGGACCGGTCCACAGGCAACTGCCATAGTCGCTTCAGGCTGGTGTTCATCAACGATGGTGAGCCGGATGTCCGGCCGGGCTGCCCGCAACCTGGCTGCAAGTTGTTCTATTCCTGTGCCCCTGGCACCCAGCAGGGTTACTTGCAGCATGTGCAGCCGAAGTTGGTCATAAAAGTGCAGATTTGCCCTTGATAGGCGTGGCTTTATTGCTACAAATAATATAGCGGCCTGTCAGCGCGCGATCTGCACAAATATTTCGTTGGGCTTGACCATGCCCAGCTCTTCGCGGGCTTTTTCCTCGACCATCTCAAGGCCTTCCTTGAGGTCCTTGACTTCGGCCGCCAGACGCTCGTTGTCAATCTGCGTCTGCGCGTTCTTTGCAGTTTGCTCGCTGAGTTTGCGTTGCATGAGGTTGACGCTGGGCACGCTGCCCCGCCCGATCCAGAGTTGCGCATGAACAATGGCAAGCAGCGCAATCAGCAACATGGGGACGAGGCGCGAACCCATGGCGCTTATGCCCCTGGCTCACGGCGTGCCGCGCGTTGCGAAGCGACAGGCGTCAGGGCCATCTACTTCAGGTTGTAAAACGCCTCGCGACCCGGGTAGGTAGCGACGTCGCCCAGGTCTTCTTCAATGCGCAGCAACTGGTTGTACTTGGCCATGCGGTCAGAGCGGCTCAGGCTGCCGGTCTTGATCTGCCCGGCGTTGGTACCCACCGCAATGTCGGCAATGGTGGCATCTTCAGTCTCGCCGGAGCGGTGGGAAATCACGGCGGTGTAGCCTGCGCGCTTGGCCATTTCGATGGCGGCAAAAGTCTCGGTCAGGGTGCCGATCTGGTTGATCTTGATCAGGATGGAGTTGGCCACGCCCTTGGTGATGCCTTCCTTCAGGATCTTGGTGTTGGTGACGAAGAGATCGTCGCCGACCAGCTGCACTTTTTTGCCCAGCCTGTCGGTCAGCACTTTCCAGCCATCCCAGTCGCCTTCGGCCATGCCGTCCTCGATGCTGATGATGGGGTATTTGTCGACCCAGGTGGCCAGGACGTTGGTCCATTCGGTGGCGTCCAGGCTCAGGCCCTCGGCTCCCAGCACGTATTTGCCATCCTTGTAAAACTCGGAGGCCGCGCAGTCCAGGCCCAAGGCAATCTGCTCGCCGGCGACAAAGCCGGCTTTGTCGATGGCTTCGAGAATCATCTGGATGGCTGCTTCATGATTGGCCAGGCTGGGCGCAAAGCCGCCTTCGTCGCCCACAGCCACGCTCATGCCCTTGTCGTGAATGATTTTTTTCAGTGCATGGAAGACCTCTGCGCCGTAACGCACGGCTTCACGAAAACTCGGTGCACCGACCGGAATGATCATGAGCTCCTGCAGGTCCAGGTTGTTGTTGGCATGCGCGCCGCCGTTGATGACGTTCATCATGGGCACGGGCATTTGCATCGCGCCGCTGCCGCCGAAGTAGCGGTATAGGGGCAGGCCGGCTTCTTCTGCCGCGGCGCGGGCCACGGCCATGCTGACAGCCAGCATCGCATTGGCGCCCAGGCGCGATTTGTTGTCGGTGCCGTCCAGATCGATGAGGGTGCGGTCAAGGAATGCCTGCTCGCTGGCATCCAGGCCCAACACAGCCTCGGAGATTTCGGTGTTGATGTGCTCCACCGCCTTGAGCACGCCTTTGCCCAGGTAGCGGGCCTTGTCGCCGTCACGCAGCTCAATGGCCTCACGTGAACCGGTGGACGCGCCGGACGGCACCGCCGCGCGACCCATGACGCCGGACTCCAGCAGCACGTCGCATTCGACGGTGGGGTTGCCCCGGCTGTCCAGGATTTCGCGGCCGACGATATCAACAATTGCGCTCATTAGGTTCCTTCTTTTTTGTGGAGGGGGCGATCAGACCGGGGCGGCAACGCCTTCGACCAGCACCATATTGAAAAACTCGGTAGCGCCGGCACGCTTGGCGCGTGCGGCACGGTACATCTCGTCGTCATAGAAGGCCTTGGCCTTCTCATAGCTGGGAAAACGCAGCATGGCAATGCGCGCGGGCTGCCACTGGCCTTCCAGTGCTTCGAATTTGCCGCCGCGCACCAGGTATTCACCGCCCGCTGCCGCCACCGCAGCGGGCGCGGCAGCCATGTATTGCTTGTACTGTTCGGGGTCGGTGACTTTCATGTCAACGATGATGTAGGCGGATGTCATGGCTCGTCCCTGGTATGTTTGCTGCAACTCAGGCTTCGAAGTTGTTTTCGAGGTAACCGTTTTTCTTGGTCACGCGGTCGAGTTCGAGCAGCGTTTCCAGCAAGGCCTTCATGTGTTTGAGCGGGACAGCATTGGGGCCGTCGCTCATGGCCTTGGCAGGGTCCGGATGGGTTTCCATGAAGAGCCCGGCAATGCCCACGGCCACGGCCGCACGTGCCAGCACGGGAACCATCTCGCGCTGACCGCCGCTGCTGGTGCCGTTGCCACCGGGGAGTTGTACCGAGTGCGTGGCGTCAAACACCACAGGCGCACCGGTTTCGCGCATGATGGACAGGCTGCGCATGTCGGACACCAGGTTGTTGTAGCCAAAACTGGCGCCACGCTCGCAGGCCATGAAGCGGTCTTCGCTCAGGCCTTTGTCCCGCGCAGCCGCACGGGCCTTGTCAATGACATTTTTCATGTCGCCGGGCGCAAGAAACTGTCCCTTCTTGATGTTGACCGGCTTGCCCGATTGCGCAACCGCATGGATAAAGTCGGTCTGGCGGCAAAGAAAGGCCGGCGTCTGCAACACATCCACAACGGCGGCGACGGTGGCAATTTCCGTTTCGGAATGCACGTCGGTCAGGATGGGCAGGCCCAGCTCGTGTTTGACCTTGGCCAGAATCTCCAGGCCCCGCTCCATGCCGGGGCCACGAAAGCTGGTGCCGCTGGACCGGTTGGCCTTGTCATAGCTGGACTTGAAGATAAAGGGAATGCCCAGCGATGCGGTGATTTCCTTCAGGGCGCCGGCGGTGTCCATCTGCAATTGTTCGGACTCCACCACACAGGGACCGGCGATCAGGAAAAACGGTTGGTCCAGGCCCACATCGAAGCCGCACAACTTCATGCCAGCACCTGTTGCGATGTGGGCACGGCAGCCTCCGGGTTGCTATCTCCAGCGGAGCTGGGGCCCCTCTCCAGCCCTGCGGCTGCCACGTCGAACCCGCATAACTTCATGCGACTACTTTCAGGGATTTACCGGCCGTCTGGTGATCCAGCGCCGCTTTCACATAGGCGTTGAAGAGCGGGTGCCCGTTCCATGGGGTTGATTTGAACTCCGGGTGAAACTGCACACCGATGAACCAGGGGTGCACATCTTGCGGAAGCTCCACAATTTCCGTCAGCTGTTCGCGCTGGGTCAGCGCCGAGATCACAAGCCCGGCCTCGCGCAGTTTGTCCAGGTAGTGCACATTGGCCTCATAGCGGTGCCTGTGCCGTTCAGTCACCACATCGCCATAGATCTTGTGCGCGAGGGTGTCCTTGGCAACGTCGGAACTTTGCGCGCCCAGACGCATGGTGCCGCCGAGGTCCGACTGCTCGTTGCGGGTCTTGATGGTGCCGTCTTCGTCTTTCCACTCTGTGATCAGCGCAATCACCGGGTTCGGGCTGTCGGGTTCGAATTCGGTGCTGTTGGCGTCTTTCAAACCCGCCACATGCCGCGCAAATTCAATGGTGGCCACCTGCATTCCGAGGCAGATGCCCAGGTAGGGCACCTTGTTCTCGCGGGCAAAACGGGCAGCGCAGATTTTTCCTTCGATGCCGCGCTTGCCGAATCCGCCGGGAACAAGAATGCCGTCGAACTTGGCCAAGCGCGAAACATTGTCGGGTGTGATGCTTTCCGAATCGACGTAGTCGATTACCACCTTGGCGTGGTTTTTCATGCCCGCGTGGCGCAGGGCTTCGTTGAGCGATTTGTAGCTGTCCGAGAGGTCCACGTATTTGCCGACCATGGCGATGTGCACCTCATTGGCCGGATGCTCGGTCTCGTACACCAGCTCATCCCAGCGCTTGAGGTTGGCAGGTGGCGTGTTCAGGCGGAGCTTGTCACAGATCAGCCCGTCCAGGCCCTGCTCGTGGAGCATGCGCGGCACCTTGTAGATGGTGTCCACATCCCACATGGAAATCACGCCCCACTCGGGAACATTGGAGAAGAGCGAAATTTTTTCGCGCTCTTCGCTGGGGATGGGACGGTCCGCGCGGCAAAGCAGCACATCGGCCTGAATGCCAATCTCGCGGAGCTGTTTGGCGGTGTGCTGGGTTGGCTTGGTCTTGAGTTCGCCCGCGGCTGCTATCCAGGGCACGTAGCTCAGATGCACGAAGGCAGTGTTGTTGGCGCCCAGACGCAGGCTCATCTGGCGCACGGCTTCAAGAAAGGGCAGGGACTCGATGTCACCGACCGTGCCGCCGATCTCGACGATGGCTACATCGACGCCCTGGGGCGTGCCATAGCCGGCTCCACGCTTGATGAATTCCTGGATTTCGTTGGTCACGTGCGGGATGACCTGCACGGTTTTGCCGAGGTAATCGCCGCGGCGCTCTTTTTCGAGCACGCTTTTGTAAATCTGGCCGGTGGTGAAATTGTTGGCCTTGCGCATGCGCGTTTCAACAAAGCGCTCGTAGTGGCCAAGGTCCAGGTCGGTTTCTGCGCCGTCATCCGTGACAAACACCTCGCCATGCTGGAACGGCGACATCGTGCCGGGATCGACGTTGAGGTAGGGATCGAGCTTGATTAAAGTGACTTTGAGGCCCCGCGATTCAAGAATCGCTGCGAGGGAGGCTGAGGCGATTCCCTTGCCCAGGGAAGACACCACACCGCCGGTGACGAAGACAAATTTGGTCATGTCAGGTACGAACCGCAAGTTCGCATAGGTGGTAAACGGGGATTATACGGGTGGCTGCGCGGTAACACCTGCGATGGCCCGCTCCGGCCGCCGGGATGGACCGTTTCCCCGCCCGCTGGGAGGACAGTGGTTCCCGCTCCTGCTACATTGCGCAACATGAGCAAGCAAGCAAACAATCCATCGATGGACACAGGGGCAGGACATCTGGCTGGCAAACATATCGTGCTTGGCCTGTCTGGCGGCATTGCATGCTACAAGGCCGCCGAGTTGTGCCGCGCCCTGATCAAGGAGGGTGCTACCGTCCAGGTGGTCATGACCGAGGCGGCGGCCCAGTTCATCACCGCCGTGACGATGCAGGCCTTGAGCGGGCGAAGTGTCTATACCAGCCAGTGGGACAGCCGTGAAGCAAGCAGCATGGCCCACATCAACCTCAGTCGCGAAGCCGACGCCATCCTGATCGCCCCCTGCAGCGCCGACTTCATGGCCAAGCTGTTGCATGGCCGGGCCGATGAGCTGCTAAGCCTGATGTGTCTGGCACGCCCCATTGACAAAGTGCCACTGCTGCTGGCCCCGGCCATGAACCGCGAGATGTGGGCGCACCCGGCGACCCAGCGAAACATGGTGCAGCTGCAGGCCGATGGCGCGACCATTCTGGGGGTGGGCCATGGTTTTCAGGCCTGCGGCGAAACGGGCGACGGCCGGATGCTGGAGCCGGCCGAATTGCTGGAGGATGTGATTGCCTTTTTCACCCCCAAGGTCATGGCTGGCCAGCACGTGCTGGTGACTGCCGGGCCAACCTATGAGGCAATAGACCCGGTACGCGGCATCACCAACCTGTCCAGCGGCAAGATGGGTTTTGCCATGGCACGCGCGGCACGCGAGGCGGGGGCACAGGTAACCCTTGTCGCCGGCCCGGTCAGTCTGCCCACGCCTCGGGGAGTGAACCGCATCAATGTGAAGTCAGCACAGGACATGCATGTGGCCGTCACAGCGCTGGCGCAGGACGCTACTATTTTCATAGCCACGGCAGCGGTGGCCGATTGGCGGCCCGCTGCGCCATCCCTGCAGAAGATCAAAAAAGACGGGTCTGGCGATGCGCCCAAACTCGAGTTTGTTGAAAATGCAGACATCCTGGCCAGTGTCGCTGCGTCTGATGCTGCCCGGTCCGGCAAACTGTTTTGTGTCGGTTTTGCAGCCGAAAGCCATGCGCTGGCAGAAAACGCCCACGCCAAGCGGCTGCGCAAAAAGGTGCCCCTCCTGGTTGGCAATATTGGCCCGGACACTTTCGGTCAGGATGACAATGCCGTGATTCTTCTGGATGAACATGGCAGCACCGAACTGCCAAGAGCGTCCAAACTGTTTCTCGCACGCCAGCTGGTTGGTGAGATTGCGACCCGCTCCCGCGCAGCACGGTCATGATGCACCCTTCGGACACGCCGCCCAACGGGGACTTTGTGCGTTATGTCGAGCAACTGACCGCCAGTAACGCAGCCACCGTTGCCAACGGACGGGAGGACATGCTGCGCCAACCGCAGGTCGCCCGGACCGTCACGATCGCTGACGCTTCACCCGCCAGGGATTCCTTGTCCGACGTCGCCGGCATGTCCTGGCTGACCCACGTCAAATGGCTGGTTGTGCTGTGGATGGGCACACAGTTGCTCGGTAGTTTGGTCAGCTGGGCGGGGTTTGTGTTTGTTCCTGCGCTGTTGGCCTACGTGGCCTGGGTGGTTTACAAAATCAACCGGCAGTCGTCCGGCGCGTTGATTGTTCGCCTCCGGGCGCTCGCGGCGCGTGCCGCAGAAGAAGCCGCGAAAACATCTTCCACCCCTTCATCGAAAATCAGAAAATGAACCTGGACGTCAAGATTATCGATCCCCGCATGCGGGACAACCTGCCTGCCTATGCCACCCCTGGAAGCGCGGGGCTCGACCTGCGAGCCTGTCTGGACGAGCCACTGACTTTGCAGGCCAACGCCTGGCAACTGGTCCCTACGGGCATCGCCATTTATCTGCACAACCCGAACTACGCGGCGATGATCCTGCCGCGCTCAGGCCTTGGGCACAAGCACGGCATTGTGCTCGGCAACCTCGTGGGTCTGATCGACAGTGATTACCAGGGCCAGCTGATGGTTAGCGCGTGGAATCGAAGTGACACACCTTTCACCATCGCGCCTATGGAGCGCATCGCGCAATTGGTGGTGGTGCCCGTGGTGCAGGTCACGTTCAGTGTGGTGGACGAATTTGCCGCCAGTGAACGTGGTGCTGGTGGGTACGGGTCAACCGGCAAGGCCTGAAGGCCTGTGGCAGGGCGTCGTCCTTATCCTACATCGGCGGATAGTAGGCTCCCACGATGTGACAGCCTGAGCCCCCACGGGGGCATTTCGATCAAGGTCCTGTAATAGGTATGTCAGAACCTCCGTGATTTGCCCGCCCCGACAGGTGGGGATGGGCAGGGGTTCAACAACTTAATCAACAGGAGATTCCCATGCGCAACCTTTCCCGCTTTCTGTCTGTGACCTCTTCGGCAATATTGGTGGCTGGACTTGCCGCCTGTGTTGCTCCGCCTACCAGCCCCGCTTCCCCGGAAGCCGGCCCGGTTCCTGTCACCTATCCATCTAATACCTATCCGTCCCAGTACCCCCAAAGCAACTATGTTGAGTATGGTCGTGTCAGCAATGTGGAAGTGTTTCGTACCCCCGAGGCTGCACCCCGTACGTCAGGTGTAGGCGCAGTGCTGGGTGGTGTGGCAGGTGCTGCCGTGGGTAGCCAGATCGGCGGCGGAAGTGGCCGGACTGCAGCGACCGTCGTGGGCGCTGTAGGCGGCGCTGTCGCCGGCAACGCCATTGAGCGTAACCGCGCTGCCACTGCCAATACCAACGTGCGTGAAAGCTACCGCGTGTCCGTTCAACTTGACAACGGCACTTCGCGCGCTTACGACGTTCCGTCTTACGGCGACCTTCGTATCGGCGACCGGGTCAAGATCGAGAACAACCAGTTGTACCGCATTATGTAATTTGCTGCATCTGGCCAGAAGCCGGTTGTCACCGCAAGGGGCAACCGGCTTTTTCGTGCTCAGTGGAGCGTCGTATTTCCGGGGGCGGGGGCTTGTGGCTCCACGCGGAAGAAGCCAGTGCCCAGGGTTCCCTGGCCGATCTCTGCTTCGCTTGCTTCGCGCACGGATTCGACCTTGAGGGCCAGCCGTATGGCAATTCCTGCCAGCGGGTGGTTGCCGTCAAGCACGACATGCTCGGGATAAATCTCGGTCACCGTATAGATCAATGACAGCGGAATGCCTGGCGTGCATCCGCTGGGCAGGGCTGCTCCATCAAATGTCATACCTTCTTCAAGTTCGGCCGGAAACAGCTTGCGGGCTTCCAGAAAAACCAGGTTTTCATCGTAGTCGCCAAACGCATTCTCTGGTTCAATATGCAGTTCTGCGGTGTCGCCTGCTTCGTGGCCTTGCAGTCGCTCTTCTATTTTCGCGAGGAGGTCATTGCCGCCAAGGAGAAATTCGACCGGTTCGTCCAGTTCGTCCAATATTTCGCCCAAGGTATCTTTCAGCGTCCAGGTCAGGGCAACAACGCATTGCGGGGTGATTTTCATCCGACAATTGTCCCATGGATGTAAATGCCCCCCTTGCCCTTCTCGGCGGTTTGACGCCGGCACAATTCATGCGGCGCCATTGGCAAAAAAAGCCTCTGCTCGTGCGTCAGGCCATACCTGGTTTCAGTCCGCCCCTGAGCCGCAAGGCGCTTTTTCAGCTCGCGGCGCAGCCGCAGGTGGAATCACGACTGGTTCAGCAGCATGGCAAGGACTGGTGCATGAAGCAGGGGCCGTTCGGTCCTCGTGGCTTGCCGGCCCTGAAGACGCCTGGATGGACCCTGCTGGTGCAGGGTGTGGACCTGCACGACCGCCGTGCCCATGAATTGCTTCAACGCTTCCGCTTCGTCCCGGACGCCAGGCTCGACGATTTGATGATCTCCTTTGCGACTGCAGACGGAGGCGTGGGGCCGCATGTCGACAGTTACGACGTGTTTTTGCTGCAAGCCAGCGGGCGCCGTCGATGGAGAATCGCCAAGCAGAAAGATCTGAGTTTGAGGGAAGGTGTGCCGCTGAAGGTGCTGCAAAATTTTCAGCCTGACCAGGAGTTCGTGCTCGAAGCTGGTGACATGCTTTATCTTCCGCCTCTGTATGCGCACGATGGCGTGGCGCAGGCAGCCGGGGACAAGGGGGTGGGTGCTGATTGCATGACCTGTTCGATAGGCTTCAAGGCGCCGGACAGGGCGGCGCTTGGCAGTGAGATCCTGCAGCGCCTCGCGGATTTTTCCGGTGACGGCGCGCAGCTGCTTTACAGCGACTCTTTCCAGAGCGCAACGACGGTACCTGCCGAAGTGCCCGGGGAGCTGATTGCGTTTGCGCACCAAGCCGTGCAGAAAGCCCTGAAAGATCCCCTTGCAGTGGCCTGCGCCCTGGGCGAACACCTGACTGAGCCCAAGGCGTCTGTCTGGTTTGATGCACCCTCGGGGGACTGGAGCGGCCAATGCGCTGGCGGCTTGCGCCTTGATCCGCGCAGCCGCATGATGTATGACAGCCATCACGTGTTTATCAATGGCGAGAGCTACCGCGCCCGAGGTGCGGACGCCCGGCTCATGCGACGGCTTGCGGACCAGCGTGCCCTGACAGTGGAGGACCTGCGCCGGGCCAGCGCGGACGCGCTGGCCTTGCTCGCAGATTGGCATGAGTCCGGCTGGCTCGTTCAGACCTCCTGAGGATTTGTCATGCAAACGCCCCAGCCACCTCTTTCTTCTCCAGCGCTGCTACAGGGGCGCTTTGAGGGACGTACCGAGTTCACTTCCATGGTTCGCCAGGCTTTCGCTCACGCGGCGGCACAGGGATGGCGGGAAATCATCCTGTGCGACCCGACTTTTGAAGATTGGCCACTGGGTGAGCGTGTGGTGTCAGAGTCACTGAACCACTGGGCCAGATCCGGGCGAAAACTGACCATGCTTGCCCAGAGTTATGAAGAACTTGCCCGCCGGCATGCCCGCTTTGTTACCTGGCGGCGAACCTGGTCGCATGTGGTGGATTGCCGGGGCCTCGCCGCGACAACCGGCGACCTGCCCAGTGCATTCTGGAGTCCCGACTGGGTCTTTGAAAGGCTGGACCTGGTCCGCAGCAATGGTATTGCCGGCAACGAGCCCGCCCGCCGCGTCGCCTTGAAGGAGTGCCTTGTAGAAAAACTGCTCAAAAGCACACCGGCGTTTCCGGCGTCGATTCTCGGCATCTGATATTCGCCATGGCGGTGAATGGCAGCGGATGGATGGGGTGTTCTGGGGGGGGGCGTAAAAACCCGCATATAATCGAAGACTAGGTAGAAAGAGCTCGAGTCCTTTCACCTGGTCACTAGAAGCCCGAGCTATAAGTTCGGGTCTTTCCTGACGATTTCCGGAAGTTGTTTTTTCATTCATCAAGGATCATTTCAAATGAACAAGTCCCTCGTATTGGCAGCCATTGTTGCCGCTGTCGCCCTGGCTGCTTGCAGCAAAACAGAAGCGCCTGCTCCTGCCCCCGTCGTTGTGACGCCTGCACCTGCTCCAGCACCTGCTGCTGACGCTTCCGCTGCTGCTGGTTCCGCATCTGCCGCTGCAGGCTCTGCCGCTGCTGCTGGCGCCGCCGCCAGCGCTGCCAGCAGTGCCGCCGGTGCTGCAATGCAAGCTGCCAGCGACGCGAAGAAGTAATTTCTTCTGATCCTGAAAAAGCCGCTCTTGAGCGGCTTTTTTCATGTCCTCGCCAGGTCGGCAGGAGGTTGGCAGGGCCTTGTTTCACACCGCAAGCCACGGGGTACCGGTGCTTGCATGCGCGATGTTGACTTCCGTAGAGTCGCCGGGAAGCGCCTCACTCAGAGCGAGGAGTGCCAGTGCGGGGCTGTTGTTGTGTGCGCTTAAGTGAGCCGCTACCAGATGCCTGAGTCCGGCGTGGTGCAAGGCCTGGACGATCTCGCCGGCCGCAGCGTTGGACAGATGGCCATGCATTCCGCCTACACGCCGTTTGAGAAATACCGGATACGCCGATTGGGCCAGCAGCTCGATGTCGTGGTTGCACTCCAGCAGGAGGGCGTTGCACCCCGCGAGATGTGCCAGCAGGTGAGCGGTCGCATGCCCAAGGTCGGTCAGAACCCCCAGCTTGGCAGAACCATCGGTGCATGTAAGTTGCAGCGGCTCACGGGCATCGTGCGGAACGGTAAACGGCGTGACTTGCAGGCCGCCGAGGTCTATGGCGTCTCCATCCCGCGCGATCCGCAGCAGGCCGCTGAAGTCGGGCGCTCCGATGGCCTCATGGGTGCCTTTGCTCATCCACACCGGAATCCTGTGGCGCAATGCAAACCGGAGCGCACAGCCGATGTGATCCCCGTGCTCATGGGTGATGAAAATCGCATTGATGTCTTCGTCGGCAAGACCGGCTTCACCGAGACGCCAGGACAGCTGTTTGAGCCCGAGTCCGCAATCGACAAGCAAGCGGAACGGATTGCCGCCCACAGCTTCAACCACCGTGGCGTTACCGCTGCTGCCGCTACCCAGGTTTTTGAAGCGCAGCACGCCGGGGACCGACCGTCACCGGTTCTATTTCAGATCGTCTGCAAGGACTTGCACAATGCGTTGTGCATTGGCCGACGTCTCGGGACCGCCTTGTGCGTTACGCACTGAAACGGTCGTCGCCTCTCCCTGACTGAGAACGGCGATCTGGTATTTGATGGGTGGCGCTCCTGCTGAAGTACCGCTGAACAACTTGCTCAGGAAGCCTTGCTCCTTTTTGTCGGCTGTGGGTTCCACATAGCGCACAAAGTACGTGCCTTTGGCGCGGTCGCGATCTTCAACGGTGAAGCCGGTGCGGTCAAGTGCCAGCCCGACACGGCGCCAGGCCCGCTCAAAACCTTCGTCAATCTGGATCACCGGCAGGTTGTCGACCTTGGCGATGCGCGAGGTCTGTCGTGTGGCGCCGCTGGCGACCAGCACCTTGGACTGTTCCTGGCTGACGCCAAGTTTGACCATCAGGCGGCGCAAAAACTCCGCTTCGAGTTCGTGGTCGGCCGGCCGGGGTTGCCACACTGTGCCTTCGCCCTGCTTGCCCGATCCGCTGCCCACGATGGTCTCCACCATGCCACGGTGGCTGATGTAGATCTCTGTCGCGCCGCTGGGAGTACGCTCCAGACGGGTTCGAAATTTGTCCCGTTCACCTGTGGAGTACACGCTGTCGAGCAGCTTGCCGAGCGCAGCACGGATGAAATCCTGGGGAAGCTTGGCGCGGTTCTCGGCAAAGTCGGTTTCCATGATGCCCAGATTTTCCTGATCGAGCGCCAGCAGGAATCCGCTGTCCTGCCAGAAGTCCCGCACGGGGCCCCACAACTTGTCGGCGGGGCGGTTAACCACCAGCCAGCGCTGGCTGCCGGCGCGTTCAATGCGCACATCGCCGACCTCGGTAGCGGCGGTCGGCAGTATCGGGTTGGCGCCGACCTGGTAGCTGCTGGCAGTCACTGCGGTGCCGGGCACCACATAGCGGGTGTCCCGGGAGAGTTGGGTCAGATCGGGAGGAATAGCCAGCGAAGGGCCCTTACCGGAGGATTTGTAGTCAACCTTGTCGCCATCCATCAGCTCGCTCATGGATGAACAGCCGGACAGCAACAGGACAGCGCTCAAGGCCACCATGGTCGCCGCGCTGGAGTGGGTACGGCAGGTGGCCGGCATATGCAGTGTCTTCACTTTGGAATCCTTAAAATTAAATCAGGCCGCAAACGCGCAATGCATTTTCGACGGTCACTTCGTTGGCTGGCTCAAGCGGCGTCATTGGCAGGCGCAGTGTGCCACGGCAAAGTCCCATGCGGGCCATGGCCCACTTGACGGGGATGGGGTTGGCCTCCACAAACAGGTGTTTGTGCAGTGGCAGGAGCTGCATCTGGATGGCCATCGCGCCGCGTGCATCGCCGGCAATGGCGGCAACGCACAGCTCATGCATCAGGCGTGGTGCCACGTTGGCTGTCACGCTGATGTTGCCCTGGCCGCCGCAGAGCATCAGGGCCACGGCGGTCGGGTCGTCTCCGGAATACACGGCAAATCCGGCTGGAACTTCCTTGATCAGCCACTGCGCGCGCTCGATATTGCCCGTGGCTTCCTTGATGCCGACAATCCCGGGAACCTGAGCCAGCCGCAGTACCGTGGGATGCAGCATATCGGCCACCGTACGGCCAGGCACGTTGTATAAAACCATGGGCAGATCGACCGCTTCGGCGATGGCCTTGAAGTGCTGATACTGGCCTTCCTGGGTGGGCTTGTTGTAGTAGGGGACGACCTGCAACTGGCAATCCGCGCCTACTTTTTTGGCGAAACGGGCCAGTTCAATGGCTTCGGAAGTGGAGTTCGCGCCGCAACCGGCCATGACGGGGACCTTGCCCCTGGCCTGCTCAACCGAGACGCGGATGATTTCGCAGTGCTCTTCAACGTTGACGGTCGGTGACTCACCGGTAGTTCCGACCACACCAATGCAATCCGTGCCTTCTGCGATGTGCCAGTCGACCAGCTTGCGCAGGGTCGGGTAGTCCACACTCCCGTCTTCAAGGAGTGGGGTGGCCAGTGCAACAATGCTGCCGGTAATGGTTTTCATGTCTGTGTGTCAGGGTCGGTCGTATCGGAAGTCGCTTGCCCGGGGGGCATTGCGCATTCTACCCAGTGTGAGAGTCCAGCCGGTAGCGTGAGACACCCGTGACAGGCGACGGTTCCCGCACTGCAGCGATCCGCTGTGTAAAGCGCTCTGGCGCCTGCAAAAAACCATCTTCGTAGGCCACCACCCGCATGTCGCGGCACCACTCCAGCAACTCACCGGGGCGCAGCAGGAAGTCCGGCCGTGAAGGTTTGCCTACGCTCTCGTTGCCCTGGGCAAAGGTTTCGTAGATCAGCACGCCACCCGGCGCCACGCTGGCCAGCAGGGTGGGCATCAAGGGACGCCACAGGTAGTTGGTGACAACCACTGCCTCAAACTGTCGATGGGCAAAAGGCCAGGGCCCGTTTTCGATGTCAGCCACCACGGTCTCGCAAAATGCACGCGGAATTGCTATTGATTCGATAGCGTCTGACGACCGGTCTACAAGGGCCAGCCGGTGATTTCTCTTATAGAACCAGTGGGCGTGGCGACCATGGCCGCAGGCAACGTCCAGCACACGGCCTCCGGCCGGGACAAGGTCAGACCAGCGTTGCACCCACTCTGAAGGGTTCTGATGTGTATGCATCACCGTGCTCGGGAAAAGGGGAGGAGACATTTTTCCGACGGGCCGCCCCCAGGAAAAATAGCCCCCTCGGGGGGCAGCGAAGGACACGAAGTGACGAGCGTGGGGGTCATAGTTCCGACGGGCCGCCCCCAGGAAAAATAGCCCCCTCGGGGGGCAGCGAAGTACACGAAGTGACGAGCGTGGGGGCCATATTCAAGTGGGTTTAACCTCATCCTTGAGTGCGGCCAGAGCCATGGACTCCACCAGTCCCGGTGCCATCAGCTTGAGCCAGCGCCCGAGTTTGCCTTTTGCCGTCATCACCACTTCGCGATCCCGTCTGTTCATGCCCTGCAGGATCAGTCGGGCACAGGTCGGGACATCCATGGCACCGTCTTCCTTCAGTCCGCTCATCCCCAGCGCAGTACCGGCAGCATTGAAGCCGCGCTGGCGGATCTGCGTGGCCACGACGCCGGGATAGGCGGTGGTGACACTGACATCTGCTGGTTTGAGCTCGGCACGCAGGGCTTCAAAAAAACCGGACATCGCAAACTTGGTGGCACTGTAGGCCGTGCGGCCCGGAACCCCTATCAGCCCCGCCAGGCTGGAAACCGCCACGACGCTGCCGCGACTTTGTTTCAGATACGGCAAGGCAGCATGGGTGCACCAGACGCTGCCCCACAGGTTGATGCGCATCAGTTGTTCGTACCAGGCCAGGTCGTCGGCCTTGACGTCTGCGAACAAGGCCTGTGCGGACATGCCGGCGTTGTTGATCAGGACATCCATACCCCCAAAGCGGCTGACGGCTGCCGAGATCAGGTGGCGGCATTGCGCCTCGACCGATACGTCGGTCTTCACTACCAGCACCTGGGCACCGAGGGCGGTGCATTGCGCTGCGACCTGGTTGAGGCGTTCCTCGTTGCGTGCAGCCAGCACCAGTGCCACCCCTGCACCCTGGGTCTGCGCCAGTTGCCGCGCCATCTCTGCGCCTATGCCGTCCGAGGCACCGGTAATGACTATCGTTTTCATAGCTGTTTGCCCTGATGAGACCTGGGCGGAAGGCCGCAATGACCTCTGACTGCCTAAAAGCAGGCCCAGACCTGATTGGCCAGTGTGACCAGGAAATCCGGCCGCGTGTAGAGTACAAACACGGCCAGCGGCGCTGCCACCGCCAGTGCGTACAAGGCTATTTTGCGCGTCATGTCAGGTGGCCTGCGGCAAGCCAGGGGCGGGGCTGCGCTGGATGGCCGCTTCGCGCACCGGCAGGTTGATCAGCGCCGCAAACACGCCCAGCGCAATCGTGATGTACCAGACGACGGTGTAGCTTCCCGTGGTGTCATAAAGAATGCCGCCCAGCCATACGCCCATGAAGGAGCCGATCTGGTGACTGAAAAACACGAACCCGCTGAGCATGGACAAGTGCTGGATGCCGAAAATCTGTGCGACCACTGCATTGGTGGGCGGCACGGTGGACAGCCAGAGCAGGCCCATCAGACTGGAGAAGATGTAGACGCTGGCCGGACTCAGCGGCGCGGCAATGAAGACAGCGATGACGACCGCCCGCGCGAAGTAAATGAATGCCAGGATGTTTTTCTTGGCCAGCCGCTGCCCGAGCGCACCGGCAGCGTAGGTACCGAAAACATTGAACAGGCCGATCAGTGCCAGCGCATAACTGGCAACCTGCGGTGACAGGCCCTTGTCCCGCAGATAGCTCGGCATGTGTACGCCGATAAACACCACCTGAAAGCCGCAGACAAAATAGCCGGCCATCAGCAACTGAAAGCTGGGGTACTTGAAGGCCTCCTTGAGGGCCTGGACAATGGTTTGCTCGCGCGGCGCCGACAGTCCGCTGCTGAAACTGCTTTCGCGAAGGCCGTAGGCCAGGGGTGCGATGAGCAGCACCATGGCGCTGAGCACCAGCAACGCTTCCCGCCAGCCCAGCCCGCTGATCAAATAGCCTTCCACCGGTACCATCAGAAACTGGCCGAAGGAGCCCGCTGCCGCGGCCACGCCCATGGCCCAGGACCGCTTGTCAGCCGGAATGTTGCGTCCGATCACGCCGTAGATCACGGCATAGGTGGTGCCCGCCTGCGCCGCGCCTATCAGCACACCGGCCGTCAGCGTGAACAGCAATCCTGTCGGTGACAGAGCCATGCCGACCAGCCCCAGGGCATACAGGACGGCGCCGCCCACAATGACGCGAAATGCCCCAAAGCGGTCTGCCAGCATGCCGGCAAAAATGCCAAACACGCCCCAGGAGAGGTTTTGTACCGCAATCGCGAAGGCAAAGGTCTGGCGCGTCCAGCCCTGTTCCTGGGTAATGGGTTGAAGCCACAGGCCGAAACCATGGCGTATGCCCATGGACAGGGTGACGATGACGGCGCCGCAGAGGAGTACCTGCGTCATGGAGAGGGTGCGCGTGGAAGGAGAGTGCATCCCGACAATGTAACCAAAGCGGCCTGTTTCTGCTTTTCATAGTTCTGCAGGTATTGATGCGTTTCGGGAATGAATAGGCTTGTCGGATACGGTGAGCTGTATGTTTATCCAGTCAATACGCTTGCTGGGACTACAATTGCGCCTTCATGGCGACCAAACTACCCAACGACTATTCCGAAGGCTCGATCCGCGTGCTCAAGGGCCTGGAGCCCGTCAAGCAGCGACCGGGCATGTACACCCGCACCGACAACCCGATGCACATCATCCAGGAGGTGCTGGACAACTCGGCAGACGAGGCATTGGCCGGCCACGGCAAGAAGATCAAGGTCACCTTGCACGTGGATGGCTCGGTCAGTGTCGAGGACGATGGCCGCGGCATTCCGTTTGGCATGCATCCTGAAGAAAAAGCACCCGTGATCGAACTGGTGTTCACCCGGCTGCACGCTGGCGGCAAGTTTGACAAGGGCAAGGGCGGGGCTTATAGCTTCTCGGGCGGCCTGCACGGGGTCGGTGTCAGCGTGACCAATGCCTTGTCCAAACGACTCGAGGCGACCTCTTACCGTGACGGCACGGTGGCCAGACTGGTGTTTGAAGGCGGTGACGTCACCGAAAAACTGCATCTGCGCAAGGCGGTGGAAGGCGATCGCAAATCAGGCACCACGGTACGCGCCTGGCCGGATGGCAAGTACTTTGAAGCATCGGCCCTGCCCATGGCCGAATTGACGCATCTGCTGCGCAGCAAGGCTGTGTTGATGCCGGGCGTCACCGTGACGCTGTTCGTGGAAAAAACCAGAGAGACACAAACCTGGCTTTACAAGGGGGGACTGCGCGATTATTTGATGCAGACGCTCACCGCCGATCCGGTGATCCCTCTGTTCGAAGAGCAGGGATTTGCCGACGCAAACCACGACAGCTTTGCCGAAGGCGAGGGCGCGCAATGGTGTCTGGCGTTTACCGAGGACGGCCAGCCTGTGCGTGAGAGCTTCGTGAACCTGATCCCGACCAGCGCCGGCGGCACCCATGAGAGCGGCCTGCGTGACGGGGTGTTTAACGCCGTCAAGAGTTTCGTCGATCTGCACTCCTTGTTGCCCAAGGGCGTCAAGCTCTTGCCGGAAGATGTTTTTGCCCGCGCCAGCTACGTCCTGTCGGCCAAGGTGCTGGATCCGCAATTCCAGGGGCAGATCAAGGAGAGGCTCAACTCGCGCGATGCGGTGCGTCTGGTCTCCGGCTTTGTGCGCCCCACGCTGGAGCTTTGGCTCAACCATCACGTGGACTACGGCAAAAAGCTGGCTGAACTGGCCATCAAGGCCGCGCAAACCCGCCAGAAAGCGGGTCAGAAGGTTGAAAAGCGCAAAGGCTCGGGCGTGGCGGTGCTGCCCGGCAAACTGACCGACTGTGAAAGCAGGGACCTGGCGCACAACGAGGTGTTTCTGGTCGAGGGCGACTCTGCCGGCGGCAGCGCCAAGATGGGACGCGACAAGGAAAGCCAGGCCATCCTGCCCCTGCGTGGCAAAGTGCTCAACACCTGGGAGGTCGAACGTGACCGCCTGTTTGCCAACACCGAGATTCACGACATCGCGGTCGCCATAGGCGTTGACCCGCATGGCCCCGACGATTCCCCTGATGTGAGCGGGTTGCGCTACGGCAAGATCTGCATCCTCAGCGATGCCGACGTGGATGGCTCGCACATCCAGGTGTTGTTGCTGACCTTGTTTTTCCGGCATTTCCCCAAACTTATTGAAACCGGACACGTGTTTGTAGCCCGGCCACCGCTGTTTCGGGTCGATGCCCCGGCCCGTGGCAAGAAGCCCGCGTCCAAGGCATACGCACTGGATGAAGGCGAGTTAACTGCTATTCTGGACAAGTTGCGCAAGGAAGGCGTACGTGAAGGGGCCTGGGCCATCAGTCGCTTCAAGGGCCTGGGTGAAATGAATGCGGAACAATTGTGGGAAACCACACTCAATCCAGACACCCGCCGGCTGTTGCCTGTGCAACTGGGCAACCAGAGTTTTGCCCAGACCGAGAGTCTGGTCACCAAACTGATGGGCAAAGGCGAGGCTGCCGCCAGGCGTGAACTCATGGAGCTGCATGGGGACGCTGTCGAGATTGATATTTAAGAAAGCAAGAAATGATGAAAACCCGGCAACCGGCTGGTTCGGCATGAGTGGATTGATACAAGCTGTGGCGGAGTGGGTCTTTCGCCGCGCACGCCGGTGGTTCCCTCTGTTGATGCTGGCTGCAGCTGCGATGGGGGTTTCGCCTGCCAGGGCCGATGTCTGGGGCTATGTCGATGAGAAGGGCGTGGCTCATTTTTCAGCCGACCGCCTCGACGAGCGCTACCAGCTGTTTTTTCGCAGCGGAGAAAGCTTTGACACCAGCCGCAAATCCGGCGTCCACGCGGGCAGCATGTCCGGCGCGCCGCCAAGGCTGCTGGCGTTTTTTGATGTGTCCCCCAATTACAAGGCCGTCAAGCACCTGTTGCGTGAGGCCTCTGTTGCGCAGGACATCGACTATGCGCTGCTACAGGCCCTGATAGCCACCGAGTCCGGCTTCAACACCCATGCGGTCTCGCCCAAGGGCGCCGTGGGTCTGATGCAGCTGATGCCCCCAACCGCCCAGCGTTACGGCGTCAAGGCCGACAAAAACGCGCCGATAGCAAAAAAGCTGACCGACCCGCGGACCAACATCCGGGCGGGTTCACGCTACCTGCGCGACCTGATTGACATGTTTCCCGGCCAGCTTGAGCTGGCTGTGGCTGCCTACAACGCCGGTGAGGGCGCGGTGCAAAGGGCCGGCAACCGCATACCCAACTACCCGGAGACCAAAAACTACGTCAAGACGGTGATGCAGCTCTATGGCCATCTCAGCCCGCCAGGTACGCTGGTGGACGCGCGGCGCTCGACTGGCCGGGTCCGGCTGGAGATGATGGGTGGTGTCAAGCCTCAGGCCGCTGACAGGGCGCAGCAAGGCGCCTCCCGGCGCGGCAACATGCCGCCTGCACTGGTGGTGCAGACCCCGGTGGCGCCGGAGTTCCGCGTCGAGCGCGAATAGCTTGAACCCGGTTTTCAATCCCGACGTGTTCGTCCTCGGCGTCGCAGCCGGGGTGCTGGGCCTGGTGCTGCTGTTCAGCAGCATCATTGCCTATGCCTACGACGAGTCCAGCCTGTTCGCGCTTGGCGCTTACCTGTTGACTGTCACGCTGGCGCTGGTGGCTGGCCGCCAGATGGGCCTGGCTGTGGATACGGTGGAAAGTGGGGTACTGATCGTGGGGCCTGCCCTGATGGCGGGGCTGCATGCCTGGCTGCTACGCCGGCGCCAGCTGGGCACCCCCGGAAAGCTGGTCATGACCGCGACTGCGGTGCTCGTGCTCGGGCTGGCGGCGTTCCGGATCGCGGATGGATCGACCCTGGCCACCACGGCCAGCAGCTTCGGACTGGGCGCCTTGCTGCTGCTTTCGTGGCTGTACCTGTGCCTGCCGGCCTGGCGTATTTCCGGTCCCTGGAAATGGTGGCTGTTGCTGGGACACGCGGGCGGTGTTGCCATTGCCGTGCTCTTTCTTTCAGGCATCGCAGACGCCAAGGTCAATTACTGGTCGGTGTCCATGATGCTGCTGCTGCAACTGCCGCCCACTTACCTGGCCCTTGTCTGGCGCAGCCGCCAACTCAACGAAAGCCGTCTGCGGGGGATGGCTGCACGGGTCACTGATCCGCTGACCGGTCTGGCCAGTCTCGGGGTTCTTCTGGACCGCCTGCGGCCTGCCGTCAGCCGCGCGCAGCAGATGGCTCACGGCGGCGCGATCTACCTCATTGAAGTACAGAATCTGGCCGGGCTGGCCCAGGAGCTGGGCGCCGATGCAAAGGAAAAAATTCTGCTGGAGGCTGCCAACCGGATACGGCGTGCAGTCAGCGACAGTGACACGGCCGCCCGCATTGGCGAGCAACTGTTTGCAGTGGTGGCGCAGGATCTGCAGGACAACGCCCAGGTTGACTCCCTGGCCACCAAACTGGTGGTCAGCGGCCTGCGCATCGAGAGCAGTTTTCTGCCCGGTGTGGCCCTGCAATTTCGCGTCATTGTCAGCGACCTGAAAGTGCCTGTGTTGCCCGATGTTGCCTCCGCCCAGCACTGGTTGCGTGGCTTGACCGCTGTTTTCAGCGCATGGCCCGATACCCACCGTTCCCGCAGCATTCTGCTTTTTGCAGGGGGACAGGTACGCCGTCCCCAGGCCGCAAGCAACAGCCAGTTCTGAGTCCATAATTCCCTGCGATGGCCGGGCGGACGGCCGGCGCGCCGATTTCCCCCACCTGATTTTCTTCATTTGAACTGCCATGGACGATCTCTTTACGCCTGCCCCGCCTTCCAGTCCCGAGTCGCCCGATCAGGAATCGCTGGCGGCCTACGCCCAGCGCGCCTACCTCGAATACGCACTCAGCGTTGTCAAGGGGCGGGCGCTGCCCGATGTGTGTGATGGCCAAAAGCCCGTGCAGCGCCGCATCATGTACAGCATGGCCCGGATGGGGCTGGGGTTTTCCGGCAGCAGCGGCGCCAAGCCGGTTAAAAGCGCGCGCGTGGTCGGCGATGTCCTGGGCAAATACCACCCGCACGGCGATCAGGCGGCCTACGACGCGATGGTGCGCATGGCGCAGGATTTCAGCCAGCGCTACCCGCTGATTGACGGTCAGGGCAACTTCGGTTCCAGAGACGGTGACGGTGCCGCGGCCATGCGTTACACCGAGGCAAGGCTGGCAAAGATCACCACCTTGCTGCTTGACGAACTCGACGAAGGCACGGTGGACTTCGTGCCGAACTACGACGGTTCTTTTGAGGAACCGAAGCAGCTTCCGGCGCGCCTGCCCTTCACCCTGCTCAACGGTGCCAGCGGCATTGCAGTTGGCCTGGCCACCGAGATCCCCAGCCACAACCTGCGTGAGGTGGCCGATGCCTGCATCGCGCTGATCAAGACGCCCAAATTGTCCGACGACGAACTTTATGCGCTGGTGGTCGGGCCGGATTACCCGGGCGGCGGGCAGATCATCTCGACCGCTGCAGACATCGCGGCGGCCTATGGCACCGGGCGAGGCTCTCTCAAGGTGCGTGCGCGCTGGAAGATCGAAGACCTCGCGCGAGGCCAGTGGCAACTGGTGGTGCAGGAGCTGCCGCCCGGCGTCAGCACGCAGCGCGTATTGGAAGAAATTGAAGAGATCACCAACCCCAAGATCAAGGCTGGCAAAAAAGCGCTGAGTCTTGACCAGGTTCAGCTCAAGCAGACCGTGCTGGCCGTGCTGGATGTGGTGCGTGACGAGTCCAGCAAGGATGCCGCAGTGCGGCTGGTGTTCGAACCCAAAACCAGTCGCATTGAACAGTCGGAACTGATCACCACCTTGCTGGCCCACACCAGTCTGGAGAGCTCCGCCAGCATCAACCTGACCATGGTTGGTCTGGACGGCAAGCCTACGCAGAAAAACCTGCGCCAAATGCTGCTGGAGTGGATCGCCTTTCGTCAGACCACCGTGGAGCGGCGCTCCAGGCACCGCCTGGACAAGGTGCTGGACCGCATCCATATCCTCGAGGGCCGGCAGCTGGTGCTGCTCAACATCGATGAAGTGATTGCCATCATCCGTCAGGCGGAAGAGCCCAAGGCCGCGCTGATCGCGCGCTTTCATCTCAGCGACCGCCAGGCCGAGGACATTCTCGAAATACGCCTGCGTCAGTTGGCCCGGCTGGAGGCCATCAAGATCGAGCAGGAGCTCAAGGGCTTGCGTGAAGAGCAGGGCAAGCTCGAAGAAATTCTGGGCAGCCCGGCGGCCTTGCGCCGCCTCATGGTCAAGGAAATCGAGGCCGACGCCAAGCAGTTTGCCGACCCGCGCCGCACGCTTATCCAGGCCGAGAAAAAAGCCGTGCTCGAAGTCAAGGTGCTGGACGAGCCGGTGACCGTGGTTGTCAGTGCCAAAGGCTGGGTGCGCGCGCGCACCGGCCACGGCCATGATGCGACGAGTTTTGCCTTCAAATCTGGCGACAGCCTGTATGGCACCTTTGAATGCCGTACTGTGGACACCCTGCTGGTGTTCGGCACGGCAGCCAGGGGCACCAGCCGGGTCTACTCTGTTCCGGTGGCCATGCTGCCGGGCGCGCGCGGTGATGGGCAGCCGATCACCACCCTGATCGAACTGGAGCCTGGCACCCAGCCCGCGCACTATTTTGCGGGCCCTCCTGGGGCAAGCCTGCTGCTCAGCAGCAGCGGTGGCTACGGCTTTCTGGCCAGCGTTGAGAACATGAGTTCGCGCCTCAAGGCAGGCAAGGCGTTTGTCAGCTGCGCTGAGGGCGAGTCCATTTGCAAACCATCACATGCCTCGGGCAGCACCGGCTCACTGCCCTTGAACCCGGCCACGCATGTGGCCTGCGCATCCACCGCTGGCCGCATCCTCACCTTTGAAATCAGCGAACTCAAAACCCAGTCGGCGGGTGGCCGTGGGTTGATGCTGATTGACCTTGACGCCAAAGACACGCTGGCCGGCGCGGCGGCCTATACCCGCAGCGTCCGGATCGAAGGCATAGGCCGTGGCGGCAAGGCGCGAGAGGAGACGCTGGAGATCCGCAGCCTGAACAACGCCAAGGCGGCGCGGGCTCGCAAGGGGAAGGCGGCGGATTTGGGGTTCAAACCTGCAGGGATTGGCCGGGTTGAATAGGGCAGGGGGCTGCCTTACTTGTGAAATCGGGCATTTGGCCGTTTGGTGGCGTCCATGGTTTGCTATTGATAGCATAGCGACTGGCTTGTCATCCCGGGCTTGACCCGGGATCCATGCCTTCTGTGTCTCCTGCTCTGGTGGTATGCGTGGCAAGCCGGGGGTTGCCCGGCGGCAACTCACTTTTCTTTTGCGTCGCCAAAAGAAAAGTAAGCAAAAGAAAAGGCGACCCTGCTGTCTGCGGAGTTATTGGGGTCAGAGTCCAAATTCGCCGAGCCTATGGCTCGCCCTTTGGGTGCGGTGCAAAGCACCGCAGCGAAATTGGCGTCTGACCCCAATAACTCAACCTGCGGTGCTCGGTCCAGCCGGGGTCGGGCTCGAACTCGGCTAACGCCTCAGACAATCGCCCGCCCTGATCCGTCTGGCCCTGCGCTCCTCGGCGCATACAGAAGGGGTGGGGAGGTGGGAACGGGAGCGGGCTCCGCAAGGACGCGCTTCGCGCGTCCTTGCTCCCCGAATTGGTTTTGGTGTTTGTCTTTCTCCCCGGACCATCGGGTCGCCTTTCTTTTCCTTAGGTTTCTTTGGCGAGACAAAGAAAAGTAAGTCGCCCGCCGGGGCGTGCCCCGGCTTGCGACGCATACCACCCAGTAACGAAGCAGAAGAGAAGCCCGCGGGGGCTAGACCCGGCTAGCACCGCACGAAGTAGCCATCACGAGCCAACTCAAATCGGCATGTCAAAATCGGGCGATGGAAATTTTTGCCTTTCTGATGGACTTCATCCTCCACGTGGACAAACACCTGGAAGCTTTCACCCGTACTTATGGCATGTGGGTTTACGCCCTGCTGTTTCTGATTGTTTTTGTCGAAACCGGGGTGGTGGTCATGCCCTTTTTGCCCGGGGATTCGCTGCTGTTTGTCGTAGGCGCCTTGTGTGGCATCGGCCTGCTGAGCTTGCCGCTGGCCATGGGCGTGCTGGTGGTTGCTGCGATTCTGGGTGACCAGTGCAACTACTCGATAGGCCGTTACTTCGGACCCAAGGTTTTCCAGTGGGAGCAATCGCGGTTTTTCAACAAGCGCGCATTCAACCAGGCGCATGAATTTTACGAGCGCTACGGTGGCATCACCATCATCCTGGCGCGCTTCATGCCGTTTATTCGCACCTTCGCGCCGTTTGTTGCCGGTGTGGCCGAGATGAGCCGCACCAAGTTCACTGCCTACAACGTGATCGGCGCGCTGATCTGGGTCGTCGGCTTGTGCAGCGCCGGCTATTTCTTCGGCAACCTGCCGTGGGTTCAGGCGAATCTCAGCAAAATCATCTGGGCCATGATCCTCATCCCCGGGCTTTTTGTGCTTTACGGCGCCTGGAAAGCCAGCCGCAACAAGGTTGCGGCGCTAGATCATAAGTAAGCGTATGATTTCTGCTCACCGCAACTCGCAGGGCATGCAGACATGAACGCAAGCACTCCAACAACCAACGCCATCCCTGTGCGCTGGCTTGAACCGGGCTCCAGCCGCGTGCCCTTCTGGGCTTATACCGACACCGCGCTTTACCAGCGGGAGCTGGACAGGATTTTCTACGGCGCGCACTGGTGTTATGTTGGGCTCGAGGTTGAAATTCCCCAGCTTGGTGACTTCAAGCTCAGCCACGTGGGTGAACGCCAGGTGGTGATGGTGCGCGACCGCGTGGCGCCCAAGGACCGCGCTACCGATCACGGTATCCGTGTGGTTGAGAACCGCTGCGCGCACCGTGGTGTGCGTTTTTGCCAGAACCCGCAGGGCAACGCCCGAAGCTTTGTCTGTCCCTACCATCAGTGGACCTACAAACTCAATGGTGACCTGGCGGGTCTGCCGTTCAAGGACGGTGTCAAGGAAGGCGAATGCATCAACGGCGGCATGCCACCAGGCTTTGACCTCAAGGACCACGGCCTGACCAAGCTGCGTGTTGCCGTGTTGCATGGCCTGGTGTTTGCCACTTTCAGTGATGAAACCGAAGCGCTGCAAGACTACCTGGGCCCCGCCGTCATGCCCTGGATCGATCGCATCTTCAAAGGCCGGCAACTGACCCTGTTGGGCTACAACCGTCAACGCATTCCGGGCAACTGGAAGCTGATGATGGAAAACATCAAGGACCCTTACCACCCCGGTTTGCTGCACACCTGGTTTGTCACCTTTGGTCTGTGGCGTGCCGACCAGAAAAGCCGCATGGTGATGGACGCCCATGGCCGGCATGCGGTGATGATTTCCCGCCGCAACGAAGGCGGGCAGGCCGCGGTGACCGAAGGCGTGACCTCCTTCAAGGCCAACATGACGCTGCATGACGACCGACTGCTGGATGTGGTGCCTGAGGCGTGGTGGAAGGTGGCCGACCCGTCCAGCCCCGGCAGTGACATCACACCTACCGTGACCATGATCACGCTGTTTCCCAGCCTCATCATCCAGCAACAGGTCAATTCGCTCAGCACCCGCCACATCGTGCCGCGCGGCCAGGGCGAGTTTGATTTTGTCTGGACGCATTTTGGTTTTTCCGACGACACGCCGGAGATGACGCGGCGCCGCCTGCGTCAGGCCAATCTGTTCGGACCCGCAGGGTTCGTCAGCGCCGACGACGGGGAAGTCATTGAATTCAGCCAGGCAGGGTTCCAGCAGTGGGGAGGCACAGGCGCGACCCTGTGCGAGCTGGGTGGAACAGGCACCGAGATGACGGAGCATATGGTGACCGAGACATTGATTCGCAGCATGTACGCCTACTGGAAAAAGGTCATGGCATCATGATCCAGACCGGTATTGAACAACTGCAGTTGCAGTTCGAAGTTGATCAGCTCAATGTTGCGTATGCGTCCGCCCTGGACGATAAACGCTTTGATGCCTGGCCCGATTTTTTCATGGATGATGGCCGCTACACCGTGCAGGCCCGGGAAAACTTTGACCGGGGCTTGCCGCTGGCGCTGATGGACCTGGAAAGCCGGGGGATGATGAAGGATCGGGTGTATGGAATTACACAGACGATTTACCACGGGCCGTATTACACCCGGCATGTCATCAGCCCGGCGCAGGTCTTGTCGGTGGAAGGCGATCTGATCACGGCGCAGGCCAACTACGCGGTGTTTCGCACCCGGCCGGCAGCTGTCAGCGAGGTGTACAACGTCGGGCGCTACATCGACGAGATCATGCGCACAGGCGCGGGGCTGAAGTTCAGGCGGCGGCTGTGTGTGTACGACAGCGAGATGATTCTGAATTCGCTGATCTATCCAGTGTGATATCGATTGGCGTGTAGTTCGCCAACAAGCCGGGGGTTGCCCGGCGGCAAGTAACTTTCTTTTGCGTGGCCAAAAGAAAGTCACCAAAGAAAAGGCGACCCGATGGTCTGGGTCCCTACGCTTCGCTTCGGGCAACCTGCGGTGCTCGCCGAAAACGGGGGCCGAGCTCGAACTCGCCTTCGGCTCAGACAATCGCTCGCCCTGATCCGTTTTCGGCTGCGCTCCTCGGCCCAGCCCGACGGGTTGGGGGAATAAATGCGGATGCGGGGAGGCGATGACGCGCTGTGCGCGTCATCGC
>JAKFXR010000009.1 GCA_021731285.1 Polaromonas sp.
CACCGGTGGAGCCGCCGGTGCTGGATCCGACCGACAAGACCAGCGAGATCGAGGCCCTCCGCCGCGCCGTGATGCAGCAGTTTGACCATTACGTCAAACTGAACAAGAAAATTCCGCCCGAGATTTTGACGTCGATCTCCAGCATTGACGACGCCGGCCGTCTGGCCGATACCATCGCTGCGCACTTGCCGCTCAAGCTCGATACCAAGCAGGTCATCCTCGATCTTGACAATGTCAAAGCCCGGCTGGAAAACCTGTATGAGCAGCTTGAGCGCGAAGTCGACATCCTCAATGTGGACAAAAAAATCCGTGGCCGCGTCAAGCGCCAGATGGAAAAAAACCAGCGCGATTTTTACCTGAACGAACAGGTCAAGGCGATCCAGAAGGAACTGGGCGAGGGCGAAGAGGGCGCGGATATCGAGGAGATCGAGAAAAAGATCAAGTCCGCCAAGATGCCGCAGGAAGCCCGCAAGAAAGCCGAGAGCGAACTGAAAAAACTCAAGCTGATGTCGCCCATGTCGGCCGAAGCGACGGTGGTGCGCACCTACATCGACGTGCTGACGGGCTTGCCCTGGAGCAAGAAAACCAAGATCAAGCACAACCTGGCCAACGCCGAGATTGTTCTCGACGAGGACCACTATGGCCTGGAGAAGGTCAAGGACCGCATTGTGGAATACCTCGCGGTGCAGCAGCGCGTGGACAAGCTCAAGGCGCCCATCCTGTGTCTGGTCGGCCCTCCCGGCGTGGGCAAGACCTCTCTTGGCCAGTCGATCGCCAAGGCCACCGGCCGCAAGTATGTGCGCATGGCGCTGGGCGGCATGCGCGACGAGGCAGAGATCCGCGGCCACAGGCGTACCTACATCGGCGCCTTGCCGGGCAAGGTGCTGCAGAGCCTGACCAAAGCCGGCACGCGCAACCCGCTGTTCCTGCTGGACGAGATCGACAAGCTCGGCACCGATTTTCGGGGGGACCCTTCCAGCGCGCTGCTGGAGGTGCTGGACCCCGAGCAGAACCACACCTTTGGCGACCATTACGTCGAGGTCGACTTTGACCTGAGCGACGTGATGTTTGTGGCGACATCCAACTCGATGAACATTCCGCCGGCTCTGCTGGACCGCATGGAGGTCATCCGGCTGTCGGGCTACACCGAGGACGAAAAAACCAGCATCGCGATGCGTTATTTGCTGCCCAAGCAGCTCAAGAACAACGGCGTGAAGGAAGACGAGCTGGACATCACCGAGCAGGCCGTGCGCGACATCGTGCGCTACTACACCCGTGAGGCCGGCGTGCGCTCGCTTGAGAGGGAGCTCTCCAAGATCTGCCGCAAGGTGGTCAAGGGCATCCAGCTCAAGAAAATGGAGCCCAAGGTCATTGTCACGGCGGACAACCTCAACGACTTTCTGGGTGTGCGCAAGTTCGACTATGGCCGCGCAGAGCAGCACAATCAGGTCGGCCAGGTGGTGGGTCTGGCCTGGACGGAAGTCGGCGGTGACCTGTTGACCATCGAGGCGGCCATGATGCCCGGCAAGGGCGTGATCACCCGCACGGGCTCCCTCGGCGATGTGATGAAAGAATCGGTGGAAGCGGCACGCACCGTGGTGCGCAGCCGCGCCCGCATGCTGGGCATCAAGGACGAGATGTTCGAAAAACGTGACATCCACATCCACGTGCCCGATGGCGCCACCCCCAAGGATGGCCCGAGCGCCGGCGCTGCCATGACCACCGCCTTTGTGTCGGCGATCACCGGCATTCCCGTGCGTGGTGACGTTGCCATGACAGGCGAGATCACGCTTCGCGGCGAGGTCACTGCGATTGGCGGCCTCAAGGAAAAACTTCTTGCAGCTCTGCGTGGCGGCATCAAGACGGTGCTCATCCCCGAAGAGAACGCCAAAGACCTCCAGGAAATCCCCGAGAACGTCAAAAGCGGTCTCGAGATTGTCCCCGTCAAGTGGATAGACCAGGTGCTGCAGATTGCGCTGGTGCGTCAGCCGGTTCCCCTGACGGATGAAGAGGCCGCCGTGGCAGCGCCGGCAGCCGTGGCGCCTGCGGGCGAGGTCGCCGGCAGCGTCAAACACTGAGCCATTTTTCGTCCGTGCGTTAAAGTGCAAAATCTGGGCTATAATTTGAGGCTGTAATCGCGGGAGTAGCTCAGTTGGTAGAGCGCAACCTTGCCAAGGTTGAGGTCGAGAGTTCGAGACTCTTCTCCCGCTCCAATTCAAAAGGGCAGCACGTTAAAATGCTGTCCTTTTTCTTTGGTGCAACGGTGGTCGCGCCCTTGCAGCAAGGATGCGGAACACGGCGCGGTAGCAAAGCGGTTATGCAGTGGATTGCAAATCCATCCAGGGCGGTTCGACTCCGCCCCGCGCCTCCAGACACATCAGGTTTCCAGTTTTGGCCATCAGTGCCTCGTCTGCCGCATGACGGGGCATTTTTGTTTCACAATGGGAAACCCTGCCCGGGTGGTGAAATTGGTAGACACATCGGACTTAAAATCCGCCGCTTCCTGCATAAGGGGCGTACCGGTTCGATTCCGGTCCCGGGCACCAACCATGACTGCCGGCCACGGCTGGCCCCTGTTCATTTCACGCCTCAACTGGTTAAGATAGATTCCATGGCCCGCACCAACAACTCTCCTTTTGAAATCCACGTCCACGGTGAAGTGCCGCTGCGTGAGGATGTCGTTTTTGAGCAGTTGCAGGAAGCGCTCAAGCCCTTGTGGACCTACGCGGGCGCCAAGTCCCTCGCCGCAGGCGCTGCCAGTGCTTATGAGGAAGAGCCGGGTATCCGTTTCGACGTGCATCAGCACCTGCTCCAGCTGTGCTGGACGGTGCCCGGTGGCGAAGACTTCCGCCAGGTGCTTGACGAGGTGTGCATGGCCCTCAATGAGCTCGCATCCAGTGGTGCGCCCATCGAGGTGACCTTTTACGACGCGGACTATGACGAAGATGAAGAGTCCGATGGCGAAGAAGCCAGAGACGACTTTGCCATGTACTTCGTCGGCCCGACGCCCGCCGCCATCATGCAGGTACAGCGCGACTTGCTGGTGCAGGACATGATCGGGCTGATGGAGCGTCACTTTGACGCCTCTGAACTCGGCGACGTGGTGCTGGCGGTGGACAAACTGTTCGAGCAGCGCTTTGAGACCCTGGTCAACTCCATGCAACTGGGCCGTCCGCCGCGCGGCATGGGCGGTTCGCAAGGCGGCTCCGGCCACGGTGGCGGACGCAAACCGCGTCACCTGCACTGAGCGTCACCCCGACCCCTGGCGCCTGCGCGCAAGTCCCCCAGGCAGCAGACGCGCCTGTGTCTTTGTAGAATTCCTGCGCGTGCATGCCAATTGGTGTGCATTTCGGCTTTTCTCCCCTCTCTTGCCCTGTTCTTGCTAGGAACCGCATGCCTGCCTCCCCTCAGCTCCCGATGGATTCCTCCCCCTCGTCTTTTGTTCGCCTCGCTGGCGTTGCCGTGTTGCTCGGCGCGGGATTAGTCGCAGCTTGCGGCCAAGGCAGCGGCAACGGTGCTGCAGGTGGCGGCGGTGCACCTCCTCCGGCAGAAGTGGGCGTGGTCACGGTCGCGCTGGGTGATATCGGCCTGGTGACTGAGTTGCCCGGGCGGCTGGAAGCGTCCCGGGTGGCGCAGGTGCGGGCCAGGGCGACGGGCATTCTCCAAAAGCGGCTGTTCCGCGAGGGCAGTGATGTCAAGGCTGGGCAGCCCTTGTTCATCATCGATTCGGCGCCGTACGCCGCCACCTATGCCAGCGCGCAGGCGTCGCTGGCTCGGGCCCAGGCCAATCAGGCGCAAGCCACCTCGCTGGCGCAGCGCTACAAAACACTGGTTGAAGTCAATGCCGTGAGCAAGCAGGAGTACGCCAATGCAGAAGCCGCGCAGAAGCAGGCCGATGCCGACGTGGCCGTGGGCAAGGCCGCGGTGCAAAACGCAAAAATCACGTTGGACTATGCCGCCGTGACGGCGCCCATCTCCGGCCGTATCGGGCGCGCGCTGGTGACAGAAGGCGCGCTGGTTGGGCAGGGCGAATCAACGCAACTGGCAGTGATCCAGCAGATCCACCCCATGTATGTGAACTTCACCCAGTCTGCCGCCGAAGTCATGAAGCTGCGCAAGGCGCTGGACGGCGGCCAGCTCAAGCGTGCCGGTGGCAGTGAAGCAGCCAGTGTGCGCATCATCCTGGAAGACGGCAGCGAGTATGCCCAGCCCGGCCGCCTGTTGTTCTCTGATTTGTCGGTGGATCAGGCCACCGGCCAGATCACCCTGCGGGCAGAAGTGCCCAATGCCAATGGCGTGTTGTTGCCCGGCCTGTACGTGCGCGTGCGGCTGGAGCAGGCGCAGGCCAGCAACGCGCTGATGCTGCCGCAACAGGCGGTCACGCGTAGCGGTACGGGTGACAGCGTGATGGTGGTGGGCGCGGATGGCAAGGTCACACCCAGGCCGGTCAAGGTGGGCAATGCCCAGGGCAGCCAGTGGGTGATTCTGGACGGTCTCAAGGCGGGCGATCAGGTCATGGTCGATGGCTTTCAGAAGCTGCGCGGCGACGCGCCTGTCAAGCCGGTGCCGTGGACTGCAAGCTCTGCACCCGCAAAGGCCGCATCTGCTGCAGCGCCGGCTGCAACACCAGCTTCCGCCCCTGCATCTGCGGCAAAGTCCTGAGGAGCGCCGCAGATGGCCAAGTTTTTTATTGACCGCCCGGTCTTTGCGTGGGTGATCGCGCTTTTCATCACGGTGATGGGCGGCGTCGCAGTGACGCAGTTGCCGATTGCGCAGTACCCGCCTGTGGCACCGCCGTCCATCGTGATCAACGCGGTCTACCCCGGCGCATCGGCCACCACGCTGGAGAACAGCGTGATCAGCGTCATCGAGCAGGAAATGAATGGCTCGCCGGGCCTGATCTACATGGAGTCGGTCAGCCAGGCCAATGGCAGCGGGCAGATCACCCTGAGTTTTGAGTCTGGCACCAATGCCGAACTGGCGCAGGTGGACGTGCAAAACCGCCTGGGCCGCGCCGCCCCGCGCCTGCCTGCAGCGGTGACGCAGCAGGGCGTGCGCGTGGACAAGGCGCGCTCGAACTTTCTGCTGTTTGCGATTCTGGCTTCCGACAACCCGGCTTACGACCCGATTGCACTGGGTGACTATGCTTCCCGGGCTGTGTTGCCCGAGTTGCAGCGCCTGCCGGGCGTAGGCCAGGCCCAGTTGTTTGGCACCGAGCGCGCCATGCGCATCTGGCTGGACCCGGCCAAGCTGGTCAGCTTTAACCTGTCAGCCACCGATGTCAACAACGCCATCCGCGCGCAAAACGCGCAGGTATCCTCCGGCACCATAGGCGACTTGCCCAATCTCCCCGGTCAGGGCGTGGCCGCCACGGTGGTGGTCAATGGCCAGCTCGCCAACGTTGAGCAATTTGGCAATGTGGTACTTCGCGCCAGCACCGACGGCGCCACTGTGCGCCTCAAGGACGTGGCGCGCATTGAGCTTGGCGCACAGACCTATGCCACCTCGGCGCGGCTCAATGGCAAGCCATCCACCGGCATAGGCGTTCAGTTGTCGCCCACCGGCAACGCGCTGGCCACGGCCAAGGCGGTGCGCAAGCGGATGGAAGAGTTGTCACAGTTTTTCCCGCAGGGTGTGCGCTGGGAGATTCCCTACGACAGTTCGCGCTTCATCAGCATCTCGATTGCCCAGGTGGTCGAGACCCTGGCCGAGGCCATGCTGCTGGTGTTTCTGGTGATGTTTTTGTTTTTGCAAAATTTCCGCTACACCATCATTCCCACCATCGTTGTGCCGGTGTCGCTGCTGGGTACTTTTGCGGTGCTGCTGGCATTGGGGTTCTCCATCAACGTGCTGACCATGTTCGGCATGGTGCTGGTGATCGGCATCGTCGTCGATGATGCCATCGTTGTCGTCGAAAACGTCGAGCGCATCATGAGCGAGGAGGGCTTGTCGCCCCGCGAAGCCACGCGCAAGGCCATGGGGCAGATCAGCGGCGCGATTGTCGGCGTGACGGTGGTGCTGGTGTCGGTGTTTGTGCCGCTGGCATTTTTTGGCGGTTCGGTGGGCAACATCTACCGCCAGTTCTCTGCCGTGATGTTGTCGTCCATCCTGCTTTCCGCCTTTCTGGCGCTGTCACTCACGCCTGCGCTGTGTGCCACGCTGCTCAAGCCGGTCGAAGCCGGGCATCACCACGAAAAAGGCGGATTTTTTGGCTGGTTCAATCGCGGCTTTTCGCGCACTGCCAAGGGTTATGAGAGCTGGGTCGCGCGCATTCTCGTGAAGGCGCCGCGTTACCTGCTGATCTACCTGGCCATCATTGCTGCGGTCGGACTTTTGTTTGCGCGCCTGCCTTCGTCCTTTTTACCCAGTGAAGACCAGGGCTACATGCTGGTCAATGTGCAGTTGCCGCCGGGCGCCACGCTGGAGCGCACGACCAAGGTCATCAGCCAGGTCGAGGACTACATCCTCAAGCAGCCCCAGGTGCAAAGCATGGTGGGTGTGCTGGGTTTCAGTTTTTCCGGCCAGGGGCAAAATGCCGCGCTGGCTTTCGTGACACTCAAAGACTGGAGCGACCGTCCGGGCCCCGAGAACTCGGCTTCCGCCATTGCGGGGCGGGCTTTCGGCGCGCTCTCGGGCATACGCGATGCTTTCATCTTTGCCCTGAGCCCGCCAGCCATTCCCGAGCTGGGCACCGCCACGGGTTTCAGCTTTCGCCTGCAGGACCGGGGTGGCAATGGCCATGCGGCCCTGCTCGCTGCGCGCAACCAGTTGCTGGGTCTGGCCGGCAAGAGCCCGGTGTTGGCGGGTGTGCGGCCCGACGGGCTGGAAGACGCCCCGCAACTGCAGATCGACATCGACCGCGACAAGGCCAGCGCGCTGGGCGTGCCTTTTGACGCCATCAACGCAGCGATTTCCACCGCCATGGGTTCCAGCTACGTCAATGACTTTCCCAGCCGCGGCCGCCTGCAGCGGGTGGTGGTGCAGGCCGATGCGCCCAGCCGCATGCAGCCCGATGACCTGCTGCGGCTCAACGCCATCAACAGCCTGGGCCGTCCGGTGCCGCTGTCGGCCTTTGCAAGCACGCGCTGGATCACCGGCCCGATGCAGACCATTCGCTACAACGGTTATCCGGCCATGCGCATCTCGGGCGACGCCGCCAAAGGCCGCAGCACCGGCGAGGCCATGACCGAAATGGAGCGCCTGGCCGGCCAGTTGCCGCCGGGTTTTGCCTTTGAGTGGACGGGCTTGTCGCGCGAGGAAAAACTCTCGGGCTCGCAGGCCACGATTTTGCTGGCCTTCTCGCTGCTGGCGGTGTTTCTGTGCCTGGCAGCCCTGTACGAAAGCTGGACCATTCCGCTGTCGGTGATTCTGGTCGTACCCCTCGGCATTCTGGGCGCGCTGCTGGGGGCCAACTTCCGCGGCTTTTCCAACGATGTTTACTTCAAGGTCGGCCTGATCACCATCATTGGCCTGGCCGCCAAAAACGCGGTGTTGATCATTGAATATGCCAAAGACCTGCAGGCCCAGGGCAAGAGCCCGGTCGAAGCGGTGCTGGCGGCTTGCCACCTGCGCTTTCGGCCCATCATCATGACCTCGCTGGCTTTTATTCTGGGTGTGCTGCCGCTGGTGATTGCTTCCGGCGCCGGTTCGGCCAGCCAGCGCGCCATCGGCACCGGCGTGATGGGCGGCATGATCACCGCGACAGCGCTGGCGGTGTTTTTTGTACCGGTGTTTTTTGTGGTGGTGCGCAGGATTTTCAAGGGCAGCGAGAGGCAGCGCCGCCTGCATGCACATGATCTGGACAAAGACCTGCCGGATGGTGCCAGAGCAGGAGACCAGATATGACCGCGTTCATTTTTCGAAGCGCGCCCTGGGCGCTGGCTCTTGCGCTGGCGGGCTGCTCCATGGCGCCCAAATACGAGCGGCCTGAAGCGCCGATTGCCGGCGACTGGCCGCAACTGCGGCTGTCCCGCACCTTGTCCGGCGCGCCGGGCAGCGCTTCGTCGGCGGTACAGACGGTGGCCGCTGCTGACATCGAGTGGCAAAGCTTTTTCAGCGACCCGAAGCTGCGCCAGCTTATCGACGCAGCCTTGCGCAACAACCGCGACCTGCGCATTGCCGTGCTCAACATCGAGCAGGCCAGGGCGCAGTTCCAGATCCGCCGTGCCGACCAGTTTCCCACCGTTGGTGCGGCGCTGACCGGCTCGCGCCAGCCCGCCGCCAGTGGCAACGGCAGCATCACCAGCGTTTACACCGCCGGTCTGGCCATGACCTCCTACGAGCTTGATTTTTTTGGCCGTGTGGCCAGCCTCAAGGACGCGGCACTGGCGCAGTACCTGGCGACAGAAGAGGGCCGCAAGACAACACAAATCGGCCTGATCGCCTCGGTGGCCAACACTTATCTCAGTCTGCTGGCCGACGAAGAGCTGCTCGCCATCACCCGGCAAACCCTGGCCACCCGCGAGGAGTCCTTCAAGCTGGGACAACTGCGTTTTGACAACGGTGTGACCTCCGAGTTGGACCTGCGCCAGGCCGAGTCGCTGCTGGAGTCCGCGCGCATCAGCATGGCCCAATTGCAGCGCCAGCGCGCGCTTGACGAAAACCTGCTGAGCCTGCTGATCGGTCAGCCGCTGAGCGGCGATCTGGCGCTGGCCGTGCCCGCGGGCATGGCTCTGACCAGCGCGCCGCTGATGGCCGATGTGCCTGCGGGCCTGCCATCTGACCTGCTGACCCGCCGGCCTGACATCCGTCAGGCTGAGCAGCAGTTGCTGGCGGCCAATGCCAACATCGGTGCGGCACGTGCGGCGTTTTTCCCGCGCATTTCGCTCACGGCTTCGGCCGGCAGCGTGAGCAACCACCTGTCGGGGCTGTTTGAAAGCGGCACCTATGGCTGGACCCTGGCGCCGCAACTGTTTTTGCCGCTGTTTGACGCGGGCCGCAACCGCGCCGGTCTGGAATCTGCCAACGTGGGGCGCGACATTGCGGTGGCCCAGTATGAAAAAGCCATTCAGACCGCCTTCAGGGAAGTGGCCGATGCCTTGGCTGGCCGCGCGACACTCGGTGAGCAGTTGCGTGCGCAGCAGGCGCAAGCCAGCGCCGAAGCCGCACGCCTGAAATTGTCAGACCTGCGTTTTCAAAACGGCATTGCCAGCCAGCTCGATGTGCTGGACGCTCAGCGCGCCCTGTTTTCTGCGCAGCAGGCGGTGACGCAAACCCGGCTGCTGCAACTGCAGAACCAGGTCACTGTCTACAAGACGCTGGGTGGCGGCTGGACCGAGCCGCGCTGATCCCGGCCTGGTTGGCGATCAGGCTTCGCGCTGGTTGAGCTGGTCTGCAAACCGGTGGTTGACATCGCGGTGGCCCGCCTCGTCGTCACGCACCGCCAGGATCACCTCGCGCAGGCGCGCATCGGGCGCGAGCTTCCAGTAGTCAATTGCAATCTGCGGTGCGGCCACGTTTTCATATTGCCCGGCGTCAATGCCGGCCAGGTACTCGGTGTAGCTGTAAACCGCCTCTTCCTCAAAGTAACCAACCAGCCGGTGCGCAGTGCGGGCAGACACGAGGTAGAGCAGGAAAAACAGGTTGTAGAAGATGCCCTGCGTCAGCATGATCATCCAGCGCTCAAGCCGGCTGGGCCTGGCGATGTGGACAAAAGTCATCAGGTGCATGCGTTCGTTTTCGGCTTCGTCAAGCAACTGGCGTATCCAGCCTTCGTCGTCACTCATGCTGCGCAGCGACCTCAAATGGATCAGCGCGCCGCCCACCATGCCCGGTACGGCGGCGACTGTCTCCAGCACCACCGCGCGGTTGCCGTAACGGCCGGCAAAAAAAGTGTCGGCCAGGAAGCGCAGCAGGCGGGTGGTGCGCCAGGCAAACCGGTCCGAAAAATCCCCTTGCTCGTGGTGGGTGACGGGAGGTGAGGTGGTTTGCATCCGGATGATCTCCTGGTGACTGGCGCTGGAGGGGCGGCCTGTTTTGCTATCAAATGAATAGCTGTAAGTTCCCGCCGTTAAAGGGCAGGATACTTATTGAAGCATGTATCCACGGCCCATGCACAGATCTGACCGCTTTCTGCTCGAAGATAAGGGTTATTTATGCTCCCGGCCCAGAAATGACGGGGATTGCTTGCTATCAAAAGAAGAGTAAACCAGCGACAGACGCTAGATCCCGAGCCATCGGCGCGCAGCCGCCTCCAGCGCCTGTGGCGAGCCCGTGGTGAGCAGCGTGACGCTGCCTTTGCCTTCGGCTTTCAGCAGGCCTGCCGCCTCCAGCAGGCGGCGGGTCTGGCGCGCTACCGGTTCGCCCGTCTCGATCATTTTCACGTTTGCACCGGCGTGGGCCGCAAGATGGTGCTGGGCAAACGGGTAGTGGGTGCAGCCCAATACCAGCGTGTCGATTTGGCCCTGTTCACTGCCGAAACTGCCGAGGGCGTGGAGGTATCGGGCGCACAGTTGCGCGATCTGCTGGCTATCGTCGTTCTGGATGGCGTCCGCCAGGCCATCGCAAGGCATGAACACAAAATCGGCCTGGTCTTTCAGGGTGTCGTGCAACACGCGAACCTTGGCGCTGGCCAAGGTGCCACGGGTGCCGATCACGCCAATGCGGCGGGTGCGGCTGAGCGCAATGGCCGGTTTGAGCGCGGGCTCAACGCCCACCAGGATCAAACCAGGGTATTGCGCGCGTACCAGATGGACAGCGGCAGCGGTTGCCGTGTTGCAGGCAATCACCAGGGCCTTGACCTGGTGCTCGCGCAACAGGCGATCCACCACAACACGCGTGCGTTCGATGACGTAGTCGTCCCCCCGTTCACCATAGGGCGCAAAGCCTGCGTCGGCCAGATAGACAAAGTTCTCGGCCGGAAGCTGGGCGCGCAGCGCCTTGAGAATGCTCAAGCCGCCGACGCCGCTGTCGAAGACTCCGATGGGCTTCAAGCAGCGGCGACGGTGATGCCCTTGAACTCGCCGGTGGCAATCTTTTTCTGCCACTCGGCCGGGCCTGTGATGTGGGCGCTGGTGCCGCCTGCATCGACTGCCACGGTCACCGGCATGTCGACCACATCGAACTCATAAATGGCTTCCATGCCCAGGTCGGCAAAGCCCACCACTTTTGCGCTCTTGATGGCCTTGCTGACCAGGTAGGCGGCGCCGCCCACCGCCATCAGGTAGGCGCTCTGGTGCTTCTTGATGGCCTCTATCGCGACGGGACCGCGTTCGGCCTTGCCAATCATGGAGATCAGGCCGGTCTGGGCCAGCATCATCTCGGTGAACCCGTCCATGCGTGTCGCGGTGGTTGGGCCGGCGGGGCCCACGGCCTCGCCCGCCACCGGGTCCACCGGGCCCACGTAATAAATCACGCGGTTGGTGAAATCGACCGGCAATTTTTCGCCCTTGAGAAGCATGTCGGCAATGCGCTTGTGGGCGGCATCGCGGCCGGTCAGCATTTTGCCGTTGAGCAGCAGGGTTTGGCCGGGCTTCCAGCTGGCGACCTCGGCCTTGGTCAGGGTGTCCAGATTGACCTTCTGGCTCTTGACGTAGTCGGGCGTCCAGTTGACGTTGGGCCAGAGGTCCAGGCTGGGCGGCGTCAGGTAGACCGGGCCGCTGCCGTCGAGCACAAAATGCGCGTGGCGCGTGGCGGCGCAGTTGGGGATCATGGCCACCGGCTTGCTGGCCGCGTGGGTAGGGTACATCTTGATCTTCACGTCAAGCACGGTTGTCAGGCCGCCCAGGCCCTGCGCGCCTATGCCCAGCGCGTTGACCTTTTCAAACAGTTCCAGACGCAGCTCTTCGGTTTTGCTGAGTTTGGCACCCGAGGACGATTTGGCCTGCAGCTCGTACATGTCCAGATCGTCCATCAGGCTTTCCTTGGCCATCAGCACGGCTTTCTCGGCGGTGCCGCCTATGCCTATGCCCAGCATGCCGGGCGGGCACCAGCCGGCGCCCATGGTCGGCACGGTCTTGAGCACCCAGTCCACCACCGAGTCGCCCGGGTTGAGCATGACCATCTTGCTTTTGTTCTCGGAGCCGCCGCCTTTGGCCGCCACCGTCACATCGACCTGGTTGCCCGGAACGATCTCGGTAAAGATCACCGCCGGTGTGTTGTCCTTGGTGTTTTTGCGGTTGAACTGCGGGTCGGCCACCACGCTGGCGCGCAAGGTGTTGTCGGGGTGGTTGTAGCCCTGGCGAACGCCCTCATTGATCGCGTCATCCAGGCTGCCAGTGAAGCCGTCAAATTTGACGTCCATACCGACTTTGAGAAACACATTCACGATGCCGGTGTCCTGGCAGATCGGGCGGTGGCCGGTCGCGCTCATTTTGCTGTTGGTCAGGATTTGCGCAATCGCATCCTTGGCCGCCGGGCTGGCTTCTGCCTCGTAGGCGCGAGCCAGGTGGGCGATGTAGTCGGCCGGGTGGTAGTAGCTGATGTACTGCAGGGCGGCGGCAACGGATTCAATCAGGTCGGCTTGTTTGATGAGGGTTGTCATGGTGGGGCTGGTAGGGTGGCTTTTCAGGGAAGCGCCCGTGTGCTACGGTAGGCGCAACCCCGTATTTTGACAGGTATGCACACACCATGAAGACCCGTACCGAGCGCGACACCTTTGGCCCCATTGAGGTGCCGGCCGACCGGCTGTGGGGAGCGCAGACCCAGCGCTCGCTGCAGAACTTCGATATCTCGGGCGAGTTGCAGCCGCGCGAGCTCATCCGGGCGCTGGTGCAGGTCAAGCGGGCCTCGGCCAGCGTCAACCTGGCCCTGGGCCTGCTGGACGGAAAAAAGGCCGAGGCCATTCTGACTGCTGCCGACGAGGTGCTGCGGGGACGCCATCATGCCGAGTTTCCGCTGGTGGTCTGGCAAACCGGCTCGGGCACCCAGACCAACATGAACGTCAACGAAGTACTGGCCAACCGCGCCAGTGAACTGCTGGGCGGCGAGCCGGGCGATAACCGGCTGGTGCATCCCAACGATGACGTCAACCGCAGCCAGTCGTCCAACGATGTGTTTCCCACCGCCATGCATGTGGCGGCGGTCGATGCCATCACCCATCGTTTGCTGCCGGCCATTGCCAAACTGCGCAGCACCCTGGCGCAAAAAGCGCAGGATTTTGAACTCATCGTGAAAATCGGCCGCACCCATTTGCAGGACGCCACGCCGCTGACCCTGGGCCAGGAGTTCTCGGGTTACGCAGCGCAGCTGGCGCATGGGGAGCAGCACCTGCGTGCGGCTTTGCCACACCTGTGTGAGCTGGCGCTGGGCGGTACGGCCGTCGGTACCGGATTGAATGCACCCAAGGGCTATGGGGAGAGGGCGGCGACAGAGCTGGCGCGCCTGACGGGTTTGCCTTTTGTCACCGCGCCCAACAAGTTCGAGGCCATGGCTTCCTGCGACGCGCTGGTCCATGCCCATGGCGCGCTCAAGACTCTGGCCGCCAGCCTGATGAAAATTGCCAACGACGTGCGCTGGCTGGCCAGCGGGCCACGCAGCGGCATTGGCGAGCTGGCCATTCCCGAAAACGAGCCCGGCTCGTCCATCATGCCGGGCAAGGTCAACCCGACGCAAAGCGAAGCCGTCACCATGCTGTGTTGCCAGGTGTTCGGCAACGACGTGGCGATCAACATGGGGGGCGCGTCGGGCAATTTCGAGCTCAATGTGTTCCGGCCCATGATCGCCCACAACTTTTTGCAGAGCGTGCGCCTGCTGGCGGACGGCATGGTGAGCTTCAACGACCGGTGCGCAGTGGGGATCCAGCCCAACCTGGCCCGGATTGCCGAACTGGTGGACAACTCATTGATGCTGGTCACCGCGCTCAATCCGCACATTGGTTATGACAAGGCAGCCTTCATTGCCAAGAAGGCGCACAGCGAGGGCAGCAGCCTGCGCGCCGCGGCGATTGCATCGGGCCACGTGACGGCTGAGCAGTTTGATGAGTGGGTGGTGCCGGCCAGCATGACTGGAAGGTAGGTTTACCCCCGTCCAGGCTCACTGCGTGTAGCCTGTTCCCCCCTTGCGGGGGGCGGCGCCTGCGGACTGGCCGAGCCAGATCCGCAGCCCCTGCTGGTATGCGCTCAGGGGCGCGGGTTCAGTGCTTTTGCGCGGCGATGCCCGACATGATTTTGTCGGTGTAGGCGATGGCCAGGGCCGACAGCAGGAAGGTGATGTGAATCACGGTCTGCGCGATCAGGACCTGCTCGCTGTAGTTCGCAGCGTTGATGAAGGTTTTCAGCAGGTGGATGGAACTGATGCCGATGATGGCCGTGGCCAGCTTGACTTTGAGGACGGAGGCGTTGACGTGGCTCAGCCACTCCGGCTGGTCGCGGTGGCCCTGCAGGTTCATGCGGCTCACAAAGGTCTCATAGCCGCCGACGATCACCATGATCAGCAGGTTGGAAATCATCACGACGTCGATCAGCGCCAGCACCACCAGCATGATGACGGTCTCATTGAGGGACGTGATGGGCGCATCGGTCTTGTAGCCGATGCTGGTAACTAGGGCCTGCAGGGCAGTCTGGCTGCCAAATACGGCTTCAATCAGGTGCAGCAGCTCGACCAGAAAGTGAAACACGTAGACGCCCTGTGCGGCGATCAGACCGATGTAGAGCGGCAACTGCAGCCACCGGCTGGCAAAAATGAAACCCGGGATGGGTCTGAGCGGCGAGGCGTGCGGGGGGGTGTTTGTGGGTTCTGACATAGGGGATAAGGGTGAGCGGGATGCCCGGATTGTAGGCGGGTCGGCCGGTTGTAAGCTTCGCGCCAGTCAGTACACTGTAAGTGCCAAATATGACATTAGCGGATTCCAGCACGCCCAGAACCGTGCTTTTCCACCCGAGGAGACAAAACATCATGAGCGCATCGTCATCTGCCATCGAATCCACCCTGGTGGAAAACCGGGTGTTCCCTCCCAGCGCCGCGATTGTGAAAAGCGCGCGCATCTCCGGCATGGACGCCTACAACGCGCTGTGCGCGGAAGCTGAAAAGGATTTTGAAGGCTTCTGGGCCCGCCTGGCGCGAGAAAATCTGAGCTGGAAAAAACCGTTTACCAAAACGCTGGACGAATCCAACGTGCCTTTTTACCAATGGTTTGCCGACGGTGAGCTCAATGCTTCGTACAACTGCCTGGACCGCCATCTGGGCACACCCACCGAAAACAAGAAGGCCATCATTTTCGAGAGCGATGATGGCAAGGTGACCAACGTCACCTACAAGGAGCTGCACGGGAAAGTCTGCCAGTTCGCCAATGCGCTCAAGGCCATGGGCATCAAAAAAGGCGACCGCGTCATCATCTACATGCCGATGACGGTCGAAGGCGTGGTGGCCATGCAGGCCTGCGCGCGCATTGGCGCGACGCACTCGGTCGTTTTTGGAGGTTTTTCAGCCAAGAGCCTGCAGGAACGTATCCAGGACGCAGGCGCGGTGGCCGTCATCACCGCCAACTACCAGTTGCGCGGCGGCAAGGAACTGCCGCTCAAGGCCATCGTGGACGAAGGCATCGCCATGGGCGGCTGCGAGTCCATCAAAAACGTGATCGTCTACCAGCGCACGCCAACCGCCTGCAACATGGTGGCCGGGCGCGACAGCCTGATGCACGAAGTGACCGCGAAGCAGCCTGCCACCTGCGAGCCAGAGTTTGTAGGCGCCGAGCATCCGCTGTTCATTCTTTATACCTCCGGCTCTACCGGAAAGCCCAAGGGCGTGCAGCACAGCACGGGCGGCTACCTGTTGTGGGCCAAGCTCACCATGGACTGGACTTTCGACATCCAGCCCGCAGACGTTTTCTGGTGTACCGCCGACATTGGCTGGATCACCGGCCACACCTACGTCGCCTATGGGCCGCTGGTGGCGGGTGCGACCCAGGTGATCTTTGAAGGCATCCCTACCTTCCCGAACGCTGGCCGCTTCTGGCAGATGATCGAAAAACACAAGGTCACGATCTTCTACACCGCGCCTACTGCGATCCGTTCGCTGATCAAGGCCGCCGAGGGTGACGAAAAAGTGCACCCGGCCCGCTCTGACCTCAGCAGCCTGCGTATCCTCGGTTCGGTGGGCGAGCCCATCAATCCGGAAGCCTGGATGTGGTACTACAAGAACGTGGGTGGCGAGCGCTGCCCGGTGGTCGATACCTTCTGGCAAACCGAAACCGGCGGCCACATGATCACGCCCTTGCCCGGCGCGACCCCCCTGGTGCCCGGCAGCTGTACGCTGGCCTTGCCCGGCATCATGGCCGCGATAGTGGATGAAGTGGGCAAGGATGTGCCCAATGGCTCGGGCGGCATGCTGGTCGTCAAGCGCCCCTGGCCGTCGATGATCCGCACCATCTGGAACGACCCTGAGCGCTTCAAGAAGAGTTACTTTCCGGAGGAAATGGGCGGCAACATCTACCTGGCCGGCGACGGCGCGGTGCGCAGCAAGGATCGCGGTTACTTCCGCATCACCGGCCGCATTGACGATGTTCTCAACGTGTCAGGCCACCGCATGGGCACCATGGAAATCGAGTCCGCGCTGGTGGCGCATTCCACCCTGGTGGCTGAGGCCGCTGTGGTCGGCAGGCCGGACGACCTGACGGGCGAGGCGATCGTGGCTTTTGTGGTGCTCAAGCGTTCACGCCCCACCGGCGACGAAGCCAAGGCGATTGCCAAAGAGCTGCGCGACTGGGTCGGCAAGGAGATCGGCCCGATCGCCAAGCCCAAGGACATCCGCTTCGGCGACAACCTGCCCAAGACCCGCAGCGGAAAAATCATGCGCCGGCTGCTGCGCGGCATTGCCAAGGGCGAGGCCATCACGCAGGACACTTCCACGCTTGAAAATCCCGCCATCCTCGATCAGCTGTCTGAAAAGCAGTGAGGTGCGGCGAACGCCGCGTCAGCGAAAGTCGGCGAAGTTTCAGCCATAAAAAAGCCCGTTGAAGCAACGGGCTTTTTTGTACCAACCGGCGCTTACTTTTGCGTCAGAATCCAGGCCGCGAGTTTTTTGGCCTCGTCCGGCGTGACTTGGGCGTTGGCGGGCATGGGCACTGGGCCCCAGACGCCAGAGCCACCCTTGACGATCTTGGCGGACAGCTTGTCCGCAGCGTCTTTTTGTCCGGCGTATTTGGCTGCGACGTCTTTGTACGAAGGGCCGACCAGCTTGGTCGCCACGGCATGACAGGCCATGCAGTTTTTGGCCGTAGCCAGTTGCAGGTCGGCCAGGGCCGGTGTGGAAACGGCAAAACCGGCAGCCAGGGAAGCGATCACCAAAAATACACGTTTCATCGTCAGCCTCGTGGGGAAGTTATGGATTGGGGTTACAGTCAATTAACGTGATTGTAGTGATCCGGGTTGACCTTGCTTTGTAAAGGACACCCGTGGTTTTCAGGAGATGGCGATGTATTTGTTGTTGATTGGCATTCTGGGCATTGCATTGAAATACCTGCAAATCGGGCCGGTGGGGGCCTGGAGCTGGTGGGTTGTGCTGTCACCCTTTGGCCTGGCGGTGATCTGGTGGTGGTGGGCGGACAAATCCGGTTACACCGAAAACACAGCCATGGCCAAAATGGAAAAGCGCAAGCAGGAGCGCATTGACAAGCAGCGTGATGCCATGGGGATGCTCAAAAAGAGGAAATAGAGCCCCCACGCTTGTCACTTCGTGTACTGCGCTGCCCCCCGAGGGGGCGCTGCGCCTGCGGACCGGCGGAGCCGGATCCGCGGCCCCTGCTTGAAGGGGAGTCCGCTCGCTACGCTCCGGACACGAAGCGGTAAAAAGCCCCTGCAGATCGCCTGAAGGGGCTTTTTCATGTTCGGCGTTGCGCTTCAATAATCGTCGAGGACGGCGCCTTTGCTGGCGCTGGAGGCGTTGAAGGCAAACTTGGCCTGGACGCCGCGCATGTAGCGGGGCAGGGGGGCTTTCCAGCCTTCCTTGCGTTTGGCCAGTTCTGCGTCGCTGATGTTCAGCTGCAACAGCAGTTGTTTGGCGTCTATGGTGATGGAATCGCCTTCCTTGATGAAGGCAATATTGCCTCCTGCGGCGGCCTCGGGCGCCACATGGCCGACGACCATGCCCCAGGTGCCGCCCGAAAAACGGCCATCGGTGATCAGGCCCACACTTTCGCCCAGGCCAGCGCCAATCAGTGCGCCCGTGGGGGCCAGCATTTCGGGCATGCCGGGGCCGCCTTTGGGACCCAGGTAGCGCAAAACCATCACGTCGCCCGCAACAATCCTGCCGGCCAGAATGGCTGCCAGCGCCGACTGCTCATCGTCGAACACGCGGGCCGGGCCGGTCATGACCGGGTTTTTCAGGCCGGTGATTTTGGCGACGCAACCTTCGGGCGACAGATTGCCCTTGAGAATGGCCAGGTGCCCCTGCTTGTACATCGGGTTGTTGATGGGGCGGATCACGTCCTGGTCGGCCCGCGGCGCGTCAGGCACGTCTTTCAGCACTTCTGCAATCGTTTGGCCGCTGATGGTGAGACAGTCGCCATGCAGCAGGCCGGCCGCCAGCAGGGTCTTCATGACCTGCGGAATGCCGCCGGCCTTGTGCAGATCCACCGCGAGGTATTTGCCGCTGGGCTTGAGGTCACAGAGCACGGGGGTTTTCTGGCGCACACGCTCGAAGTCATCAATCGTCCAGTCCACCTCGGCGGCATGGGCAATCGCCAGAAAATGAAGCACAGCGTTGGTCGAGCCCCCGGTGGCCATGATGACGGCGACGGCATTTTCAATCGCCTTTTTTGTCACGATGTCGCGCGGCTTGATGTTCTTTTTGATGGCTTCGACCAGCACTTTGGCCGACTCTTTGGCCGAGTTCATCTTCTCGTCGTGCGGGTTGGCCATGGTGGAAGAGTAGGGCAGGGAGATGCCGAGCGCCTCGAAGGAGGAAGACATGGTGTTGGCCGTGTACATGCCACCGCAGCTGCCGGTGCCGGGGATCGCGCGGCGCTCGATCTGCAGCAGGTCTTCGTCGCTCATGCGGCCAGCCGAATGCTCGCCCACGGCTTCAAACACGCTGACGATGTTCAGGTCCTTGCCCTTGTAGCTGCCCGGCAAGATGGTCCCGCCATAGACGTAGATGGCGGGCACATTGGCGCGCAGCATGCCCATCAGCCCGCCCGGCATGTTCTTGTCGCAGCCGCCGACCACCAGCACGCCGTCCATCCACTGGCCCTGCACGCAGGTTTCTATGCAGTCAGAGATCACCTCACGGCTGACCAGCGAGTACTTCATGCCTTCAGTGCCCATGGCCATGCCGTCGGAAATGGTGGGTGTGCCAAACACCTGGGCGTTGCCGCCAGCTTCTTCAATGCCGGCAATCGCTGCGTCGGCGAGCTTTTGCAGGCCGCTGTTGCAGGGCGTGATGGTGCTGTGCCCGTTGGCCACACCAACCATGGGCTTTTTGAAGTCACCGGCCTCGTAGCCCATGGCGTAGTACATCGAGCGGTTGGGCGCGCGCGAGGTGCCTTCGGTGATGTTTTTGCTGCGGCGGTTGATGGAGTCGCCGGTGTTGTCTGTGGCTTGCGTCATGAGGTCTCTTTTTCGGGTGGGGTGGCTGGAGAACGCAAAGTATGCGCTGAGAAATTGAGCTTATCCAATATATTTTTAGGCGTGTATTAATATGCTGCACATATGAATACTCCCTCCATTGAACTGCGGCTCTGGCGCCAATTTGTGACCCTTGCCGAGGAGTTGCACTTTGGCCGGGCCGCGACGCGTCTGCACATGACGCAGCCGCCCCTGACCCAGGCGATTGCCCACCTGGAAAAGCTGCTGGGGGTGCGTCTGTTTGACCGGACCAAGCGCAGTGTGCATATGACCGCGGCGGCGCAAGCCTTGTTGCCGCAGGTCCTTGACATGTTGTCGCGGGCGCAGGCCCTGCCTGATCAGGCGCGCGCCGCAGCTGCGGGAGAAGCCGGGCGTTTGCGGCTGGCCTTTGTGTCGACGGCAGGTTTTTCCCTGTTGCCCGAATGGGTGAGGGCGTTTCGTCAGCACCATCCGCTGGTTCAGCTGGAGCTTCTCGAGGCCACGGGTGACATGCAGCTCCAGGCTTTCGGGCGCCATGAGATCGACGCTGGTGTCATGCTGCATTCACCCGGCTTTGCGCCTGTCGGGCTGGAGCGCCGGCTGATTGCTACCGAACCCTTGGTGCTGGCGATGACCGAGCACCACCCGCTGGCCACGACGGTGACCCTGAGGCTGGAAGAAGTTTTGAAGCAACCGCTGGTCATTTTTCCGCGACGCATCCTGCCTTCGCTGTACGACGCGATTTTTGCCATGTACCACGCGGCGGCGCAATCGCCCCAGGTCGCCCAGGAGGCGATCCAGATGCAGACCATTGTCAATCTGGTCTCGGCCGGGCTGGGTGTGGCGTGGGTGCCGGAAAGCGTCAGGCAGTTTCGAAGGCCCGGTGTGGTTTACCGCGCGGTCGCCGGTACAAAGGGCAACCGGGTGCCGCTGTGTGAAACCAGCCTGGTCTGGCCCGCCGGTGATGCCCCGCCTTGTGTACAGCGCTTCATGGCGTTCGCCACGCCGCCGCTGGCACAATGAGCCGCATGCTGATTCATCCCACCATCGACCCCGTTGCTCTCCAGCTTGGTCCCCTGGCCATCCATTGGTATGGCCTGACTTACCTGGCCGCTTTCGGCCTGTTTTTGCTGCTGGGCCTGCGCCGGCTGAAGCACCAGCCCTACGCGTCGATGACGGGCGCTGCCGCCTGGAGCCGCAAGGACATCGAAGACATTCTTTTTCTGGGCGTGATGGGTGTGGTGCTGGGTGGACGGATCGGCTATTGCCTTTTCTACAAGCCCGGTTACTACCTGGCGCACCCGCTTGAGATTCTTTATGTGTGGCAGGGTGGCATGAGCTTTCACGGCGGCATGCTGGGCGTGCTGGTCTCGCAGATCTGGTTTGCCCGCACCCGGCAAAAGCCGTGGCTGCAGGTCATGGACCTGATAGCCCCCTGCGTGCCGACCGGTCTGGCCGCCGGGCGCGCAGGCAACTTCCTCAATGGGGAGTTGTGGGGGCGCTTCAGCAGTCCTGATTTGCCCTGGGGCATGGTTTTCAAACACAGCGGCTCCATGCTGCCGCGCCATCCCTCGCAGGTCTACCAGTTTCTGCTGGAAGGCCTGCTGCTTTTTGTGCTGCTCTGGCTGTATGCGCGCAAACCGCGCAAAACGGGCCAGGTATCAGGCGCTTTCCTGGTCGGCTACGGGGTGTTGCGCTTCATCGCCGAGTTTTTCCGCGAGCCGGACAATTTTCTCGGTGTGCTGGCCCTGGGCATGAGCATGGGCCAGTGGCTGTGCGTGCCCATGGTGATTGCCGGTGCGTGGCTGTGGCTCTGGGCAAGCCGGCAGCGCGAGGGCGCGGCCCTTTGACAGCCGGTTGAAGGCAAAGTAGCCCGACGGCCCCCCGGTGCATGCTGGCTTTGCCAGCAACACTTTCGGGTTTACACCCAGCATTTATGTGGAAAAGTCCTTGTCAGTCGCAGAAGACATCTTCATAATTACGTGTAATTATACAAAATTACACATATTTTCCGCCCCTCTACGTCAACCATCCGCGCCACCCATCACTGAAAACCCAGCCATGCGTCTTGTACAGAACTCATTGCACCAGGAAGTCGCTGCCACCTTGCGCGAGCAGATCTTCAGCGGTGTGTTCGCTCCCGGCAGTTTTCTGGATGAGGTGGTGCTGTGTGAGCGCCTGCAAATTTCCCGCACGCCCCTGCGTGAAGCCCTCAAGGTCTTGACGGCGGAGGGATTGCTCCGGCACGAGCCGCGGCGGGGTTGTTTTATCAATGAGGTGACGGAGCAGGATCTCGACGACATCTTCCCGGTCATCGCCTTGCTCGAAGGGCGTTGTGCTTACGAAGCTGCGCGTCATGCCACCGACGCCGACCTCGCGGCCCTGGCGAAACTTCACGAACGTCTGAACAGCCAGGCCAGGGCTGGCCGCATCCAGGACTACTACGAAACCAATTTCGCCATCCACGAAGCCATCATCACCCTGGCCAACAATCGCTGGCTGGCACAGGCCATTGCCGACCTGCGCAAGATACTCAAGCTCTCGCGCCTGCAATCGCTGGGCGCACCTGGACGCCTGGCTCAAAGCCTGTCAGAGCACATGACGGTATTTGCAGCCATCCAGAGCCGGGACAGCGATGGTGCGGAGGCGGCCATGCGTACCCACCTGACACGTCAGCGCGAGGCCTTGCGCGAATTGTCCCGCAGTCAACGTTCACGGGTGGCGTCATGACAGCGTCAGAGTGGCTCAGCCGCAGCGTCGCACGTTTTGCGCCTGACAAAAAGCCGCAGGCAAACACTGCTGCGGTAGGCGACACGGCCGCCGTTTCGAGGAAAACCGGCCATGCGGCTCCTTCCGCGCCGCTTTCTGCTGGCCGTTCCACACGTGAGCGCCTGCAGGCCACCCTGCGCAAAAAGGAGGAGGCCCTCTCGCCGCGTGTGCTGCGCCGCACGCTCGAAGAGTTGAAGGCGATTGTCGATCCGCAGGTCAGTGAAGTCGAGGGCGGACGCCGTGCCAAAGGCGTGGCAGGCTGGTATGCCAAAGCCCCACTCAACGAGCGGCGCGACATGTGGCTGCTGATGAGCGAGCAGTTTGTTGCTGATGCCCAGAAAGCCAAACTGGCTCAGGCCCAGCTTGCGGCGGCGCTGGGCACGCCGGACGAGGCGGTGGCCGAGGTGCGCTACCGCCGTGCCACGGTGTCGCCGCGGCGGCGGCTGCTCCAGCGCTTCAGCGCTTTCCCCGAAGGCATCCGTTTCCTGGTGGACATGCGTGCCGACATGCTGCCCTACCTCAAGGCGGACAAGCGGCTGCAGGCCCTGGACGTCGAGATGGAATACATGTTCTCCACCTGGTTCGATGTGGGTTTTCTCGACCTGCGCCGCATCAGCTGGGATTCGCCGGCCTCGCTGGTTGAAAAGCTGATCAAGTACGAAGCGGTGCATGACATCAAGAGCTGGGCGGACATGAAAAACCGGCTGGACTCGGACAGGCGTTGCTATGGATTTTTTCATCCACGCATGCCGGACGAGCCCCTGATCTTTGTGGAGGTGGCCTTGATGGACGACATCGCCGCAAGCATCACACCGTTACTGGACGAGTCCGCCGAGCCGATCGACATTGCCAGGTCCACCACGGCGATTTTTTACTCCATCAGCAACACGCAAGCCGGCTTGCGCGGCGTCAGCTTTGGCGACTCGCTGATCAAGCGCGTGGTCGAGACCCTGCATGCCGAGTTCCCCCGCCTGAAGACCTTTGCCACCTTGTCGCCGATCCCGGGATTTCGCCAGTGGCTTGGAAAAAATGCCGCAACCATGCTGGAGAAACTCGACGACAAGGACCTGTCGATGCTGGGCCGGGCCGTGGGGTTTGAGCCACCGACGGCGCAGCATTTCCTCAGCGCCATCGAGCATGCGGGTGCGCTCAACGACAAATCACCCGTGCGCCTCATGCTGCTGCGCTGCGCAGCACACTATCTGGGCCGTGTGCTGGACGACGGCCAGCCGCAGGACCCGGTGGCCCGCTTTCACCTGGGCAACGGCGCGCGTGTGGAGCGGCTCAACTGGGCTGGCGATCCTTCGCCCAAGGGAATGAAGCAGTCTTGCGGCCTGATGGTCAACTACCTTTATGACCTGAAGCGGCTCGACAAGCACCGGGCCATGCTGGTACAGGGGAAAGTTCCGGTATCCGGCGACATCGAGGACTTATACATTTAGCTTGTGCCATGGGGTATTGGTTTTTTGATTTTTTTAACAACGACAGGAGACAGACATGACATCGAAATTTGAAATCAACGCGTCCAGACGTGATGTGTTGCGAACGGTAGCCGCCGGTGTGGCTGCTCTGTCATTGGGTAGCCAGGCGCAATCGACCTGGCCCGTCAAGCCAGTGACCATGATCGTGCCTTTCCCCGCAGGTGGCGGCACGGACGCATTTGCGCGGCCCATGGCGGCACAGTTTGCGCGCCTGACCGGCAAACAGCTTGTCATCGACAACCGCGGTGGGGCCGGCGGCACGCTGGGCGCAAGCATCGCGGCCAAAGCGCAGCCTGATGGCTACACCCTGTTCATGGGGGCGGTGCACCACGCCATTGCCCCCAGCATGTACAAAAAGCTGGACTACGACATCGAGAAAGACCTGGTGCCGCTCATCCTGGTGGCCAGCGTGCCGCAGGTGATTGTGGTCAATCCCAAAAAGCTGCCGGTCAACAATTTCAAGGAGTTTCTTGAGCAGACCCGCAGGAGCCCGGGCAAGTTCAGCTATGGCTCGGCTGGCAACGGGACATCGCACCACCTGGCGGGAGAGTTGTTCAAGCAGCAAAGCAAAACCTTCATCACCCATATTCCCTACCGCGGCGCGGGGCCGGCCTTGCAGGGCCTGATTGCCGGCGACGTGGAGATGATGTTTGACGGCCTGGGCTCCTCTGCCAGCCATATCACTGGCGGGCGCATCAAGGCATTGATGGTCTCCGGCAACAAGCGCAGTGCAGCCTTCCCCGACGTGCCAAGCGCCGCCGAGCTGGGGTTTCCTGAGTACAACGTGACCACCTGGTACGGCGTGTGGGGCCCCAAGGGCATGCCGGCCGATGCGCAAGCCCGCGCCATCGACGAGATCCGCAAGGCTTGCAGCACCGACGAGGCGAAAGCCGTCTGGGCGCGCCAGGGCGCAGAGTTCGCCGGCTTGTCCGGGCCCCAGTTTGCAAGTTTCCTCAATACCGAGATTCGCAAATGGACGACCGTGGTCAAGGACTCGGGTGCGCAGCTTGATTGAGATGGCCCCCACGCTTGTCGCTGCGGGTACTGCCCTGTTTCACTCGTTCTCATGACAGGTCGGGTCCTGCTGCTCGTCGAGGGCGCTGTCGCGCAGGTCACGCTGTCCCATCCGGGCAAGCTCAATGCGATGTCTCGCGCGATGTGGGGCGCGTTGCGCGAGGTGTTTGTGCAATTGCAACAACGCAGCGATGTCCGGTGTGTCGTGGTCTCCGGGGAGGGCGGCAGTTTCTGCGCGGGAGGCGACATTTCCGAATACCCGGACTTTCGCTTTCAGCAAGAGGCGCTGCGTAACTTCCATGAAGACGAGGTCTGGGCGGGCCTGCAGTCCATGCTGGACTGCGACCTTCCCTTGATCGCGCAGATTGAGGGCAACTGCATGGGCGCAGGCATGGAGATCGCCTGTTGCTGCGACCTGCGTTTTGCCGGGGCGTCGGCCCGGTTCGGCGCCCCCATCGCCAGGCTGGGCTTTCCGATGGCGCCGCGCGAGGCTGCGCTGGTGGGCCGCGTGGCTGGCGAGCTGACTGCGCGCGAGATGCTGCTGGCGGCAACAGTGCTGGACTCGGCTACCATGCTGCAGCGCGGCTTTCTCAACCGCATGGCCGGTGACGATGTGCTGGCCTCCCTGGTGGCTGAAACAGCAGCGCGCGTGGCGCAGCTGGGACCGCAGGCCGCACGCTTGAACAAACAGTCTTTCAGGGCCTTTGCCCTTGGCGGACGGGAGATGACAGCTATTCATTCAATAGCGAAACCCTACGCTTATGCGGAGTCTGCCGAGCACCGTGAAGGCGTGACGGCCTTTCTGGAAAAGCGCTCGCCGCACTTTCAGGCGTGAACAACGATTCGTAGAATCCCCAACCGATGAAAAACCACAATCTCTTTGCCGCCTTGCGCGCAGCCTTTCCGGACAATCTGGATGAAATCGCTGTTGAAACGGAAAACGGCCTCTTTTACTCGTGGCGGGATCTGGAGCGCGCCAGCGCGATGCTCGCCAACTTGCTCAAGTCGCTGCAACTGCCCGAAGGCTCGCGTATTGCGGTGCAGGTCGACAAATCGGTGGAAGCCATGTTGCTGTACCTGGCCACGCTGCGCGCTGGTTATGTGTTTCTGCCGCTCAACACGGCTTACCAGAGCGGCGAGATTGAATACTTCATAGGCAATGCCGAGCCTGCAGTGGTGGTGTGCAGCCGAAAAAACTTCGGCTGGGTCAGCAAGATAGCCTTCAAGGCGGGCATCCTCAATGTCTTCACCCTGGATGACAACCGCACCGGCTCCCTGCTGGACCGCGCCGCGCAGTGCAGCGACCGGCATGAAGTGGCCAGCCGCAAGGCGGACGATCTGGCCGCCATCCTCTATACCAGCGGCACGACCGGTCGCAGCAAGGGCGCCATGCTGTCGCACGGCAACATGCTCAGCAACGCGCTGGTGCTCAAGGACTACTGGGCCTGGCAGCCAGGCGACGTGCTGATCCATGCGCTGCCCATCTTTCATGTGCACGGCCTGTTCGTGGCGCTGCATGGCGCGCTGATCAATGGCAGCAAGATGATCTGGCTGTCGAAGTTTGACCCCAGGCTGGTGCTTGAAAAGCTGCCTGAAGCCACCGTCTTCATGGGCGTGCCAACGCTTTATGTGCGCTTGCTGGCCGAGCCCGGCCTGAGCCGCGAAACCTGCAGCAACATGCGCCTGTTTGTGGCGGGCTCTGCGCCGCTGCTGCTGGAGACCTTCCAGGCCTGGCAGGAGCGCACCGGCCACACGATTCTTGAGCGTTACGGCATGTCCGAGACTGCCATGCTCACTTCCAACCCTTATGAAGGCGAGCGCCGCGGAGGAACTGTCGGCTTTGCCCTTCCCGGCGTTACCTTGCGCGTGCAGGGCGATGCCGGCCAGCCCCTGCTTGTGGGAGAGATAGGGGGCATCGAGGTCAAGGGCCCGAACGTGTTTCAGGGCTACTGGCGCATGCCGGAGAAGACCAGTGAAGAGTTCACCGCCGACGGCTTTTTCAAAACCGGCGATGTCGGAAAGATTGATGAACGGGGCTACATCTCGATTGTCGGACGCAGCAAGGACCTGATCATCAGCGGCGGCTACAACGTCTACCCGGCCGAGATCGAGGCCTGCATCAACGACATGCAGGGCGTGGCCGAGAGCGCGCTGGTGGGCATTCCGCACCCCGACTTCGGGGAGGTAGGTGTGGCCCTCGTGGTGGGCAAGCCCGGTGCCACACTCCAGGCGGACCAGATCATTGCCGTGCTGAAGTCGATGCTGGCCAACTTCAAGATTCCCAAAAAGTGTTTTGTGGTCAGCGAGTTGCCGCGCAACACCATGGGCAAGGTTCAAAAAAACCTGCTGCGCGACCAGTACAAGGCGCTGTTCGTCGGAGTCACATGATTTTGCTATAAAATATATAGCAAACTATTCCCGCCATCAAAGGGCAGGATGCCGTTTTACCTTAGAACGAGCACAGGCACATGAGAATGGGTC